>NZ_VFUX01000010.1:0-158828 GCF_006441275.1 Mesorhizobium sp. B2-4-17
GGTTAGGGGTGGGGGTATTCGTAGGGCGACGCCATATGCGATTGCCCTGCTTGCGGGGGGGGGAGATGTCCGGCAGGACAGAGGGGAAGGAACGCTACCGATAGGGACGCACGGTCATCAAGCCGTAGCAATGCCGATCCCAGATTGACGGACCAGAAACGGACCAGCCGAGATGCCAGTCGCACAATGGAAGAACCGCGCCGTCGCCGCTTCAATATTGGCCATCGCCGCGATCTTCTCTGCAACCATCGTCCGCGCCGGCGCCGGCAGCGTTCATCCCGGTCCGCTATCACGTGCGCAAGCCTTCGCGCGGGCCGAGGCCCTGACCGCGCTTGGCCGGAAGATGTTCTTCGACCCCTCTCTGTCGGCCTCGGGCAAGCAGGCCTGCTCGTCCTGCCATGACCCGCGCCACGCCTTCGGCCCGGCCTCGGCCGCGCCGGTCGAGAGAGGCGGGCCGAACCTGGACCAGCCGGGCGTCCGCGCGATCCCCTCGCTGCGCTACCTGCAGGCGGCGCCCGCCTTCACCGAGCATTTCCACGATTCCGAGGATGAGGGCGACGAGAGCGTCGACAACGGGCCGACCGGCGGCCTGACCTGGGACGGCCGCACCGACCACGGCGAGGAGCAGGCGAAGATCCCCCTGCTCTCGCCTTTCGAGATGGCCAACAAGGATGAAGCCGCCGTCGCCGCGATCTTGCGCAAGGCCGCCTATGCCGCCGAATTCAAGGCCGCCTTCGGCGACGACGTGTTCGACCGCCCGGACGATGCTTTCGGCGCCGCCGTCGAGGCGCTCGGCACTTTCGAGCAGAGTGCCGCCGACTTCTATCCCTATTCCAGCCGCTACGACGCCTTCCTCGCCGGCAAGGCAACACTCTCCGCCCGGGAATTGCGCGGCCGCGCGCTGTTCGAGGACGAAGCCAAGGGCAATTGCGCCAGCTGTCATCTCAGCGAGCCCGCCAATGACGGCGAGCCGCCGCAATTCACCGATTTCGGCCTGATCGCCATCGCCGTGCCGCGCAATCCGGCCATTCCGGCCAATGCCGATCCCGCCTACGCCGATCTTGGCCTGTGCGGCCCGCTGCGCATGGATTTCAAAGGCCGCACCGAATATTGCGGCCTGTTCAAGACACCGACGCTGCGCAATGTCGCGCTGCGCAAGAGCTTCTTCCACAACGGATATTTTCACACGCTGCGCGATGCCGTCGCCTTCTACGCCAGCCGCGACACCGATCCGGGCCACTGGTATCCGAGGAACGCCGACGGGACCGTCAACAAATATGACGACCTGCCAAAGGTTTATTGGCCAAACCTCAACCAGGATCCGCCCTTCAACGGCAAAAAGCCTGGCGGCAAGCCGGCGCTGACCGATGCCGAGATCGACGATATCGTCGCCTTTCTCGGCACGCTGACCGACGCGGACCAGCGGTGACGCCCTTGCCTTCTCTCCTTGAGGGAGAGGGGGATCCCTACTGCCCTACTGCCCTACTGCCCTACTGCCCTACCTCACAGCGCCCTAATAACACCCCCATCCACGCGAATATTCTGGCCGGTGATGTAGCCGGCGCCGTCCGAGGCCAGGAAGGCGATGGTCGCTGCAATCTCCTCCGACGTGCCGTAGCGCTGCATCGGCACGCTGTCGCGGCGCTCCTCTGTGGTCGGCAGGCTGTCGATCCAGCCGGGCAGCACATTGTTCATGCGCACATTGTCTGCCGCATAGGTGTTGGCGAAGATCTTGGTGTAGGCGGCAAGGCCGGCGCGGAACACGGCCGACGTCGGGAACATCGCGTTCGGCTCGGCGACCCAGGCCGTCGAGATGTTGATGATGGCGCCGCCCTTCTGCTTGACCATCTGCGGCGCCACGATGCGCACCGGCCTGATGACGTTCAGCAGATAGACATCCATGCCGGTGTGCCATTGCTCGTCGGTGATGTCCAGGATCGGCGCGCGTGGCCCGTGGCCGCCGCTGTTGACCAGCACGTCGATGCGGCCATAGCGCTCCAATGTCAGGTCCGCGAGGCGCTGCAGGTCGTCGTTCGACTGGTTGGAGCCGGTGACGCCGAGCCCGCCCAACTCCTTGGCCAGCGCCTCGCCCTTGCCCGAGGACGACAGGATGGCGACCTTGAAACCATCCGCCGCCAGCCGCTTGGCCGCCGCCGCCCCCATGCCGCTGCCGCCGGCCACGATGACAGCTGTTTTTTCTGAACTCATTGGGTTTTCCTCTCGGGTTGGCCGGCAACGGAACTGCCGCTTCGGCGTCGATATAGCCGGTTTTACCGGCCAGTTCGAACCGGAAAGACTGAATTCAGCCTGCAGAAAAACTCAACACATCCGGCCTGCCCTGGCCAGCTGGGGCAACAACAGCCTTTATTGCTGATGTCCGGGGCCGCCCTATCTTTGCCCTCGCTGATTCCCGAACTCATCCGGCCAGGCGCCAATCGTTGCCCCAGCTTGCGGAGGACTATCCGATGAATGAAGACGAGAAAGCCATCAGGCAGGTGGTCGACACCTGGATGAGTGCCAGCAAAAGCGGTGACATAACGACCGTTCTCTCGCTCATGACCGATGACGTGGTCTTCATGGTTCCCGGCCGGGAGCCGTTCGGCAAGGCGGCTTTCGCCAAGGCCTCGCAAGGCATGGCCGACGCGAAGATAGACGGAACGAGCGAAATCGTGGAACTGCAATTGCTTGGGGACTGGGCCTTTATCCGCAACCGCATTGAAATGAGCGTCACCTCGCCGGATGGGAGCGTCCATCGTTCGGGATATACGCTGACGCTGCTGCGCAAGGAGAAGGACAGCCAATGGCGCGTCGCGCGCGATGCGAACCTTCTTGCGACGAAAAAGGAATAGTCAGGATCGACAAGCACATATCCGGCATCGATAGCCGGATCACCTCCGATGACATGTCAGCGCCGCTGAGATGTCAGCGCCGGCTGCTGTCGGTGTCCAGCAGCAAGGCCAGATGGCGCGCCGCCGCACTCTCGATGATCAGTTGTTCGAGGTCGAAGTCGTTCAACTCGGTTTCGACCAGTTTTCGAACGGCCTCGATTGCGTGAGAGAGCGAGATCGGTGCGAGCTTGGCCTGATCATCCAGGTAGCGGCCGATCTCGATGACTGCGTCCGCATCGACATTCCTTGGCAATTCTCGCACAGCCACCCCCATTCGGTTCGCCGACGAATAATAGCGCCGATTCGTTGTCCGCCGCATCATCTGTATGAATTCCAAAACGCCGCCCCCGGAATAGGAAGCCCCTACCCATCCACCGTCTCCAGCACGCTGAGCAGCGTGCCTTCCATGTCCGGCTCCTCGCCGGAGCAGACGCACAACACTTCGGCGTCCTCCTCACTGACCGACAGGTAGGCGTGGCCCATGGTGGAATCGATATAGACGCTCTCGCCCTCTCTCAGCCGCACCGGCGCGTACTGGTCGGTGTGCAGTTCGATCTCGCCCTTGAGCACGATCAGGAATTCCTCGCCGGCATGCCTGGTCAGCGGCCCGAATTCTTCGGGCGTGCGGGCGCGCGCATAGGCATGGATCGGCACCATGCGTTTGCGCACCAGGTCGGTGGCGAGATAGCGGTAGTCGTAGTTGCGGGTGAGTTGGCGCAGCGTGTTGGACTGTGACGTCACCGAGCGGCGCGTGCGCGCCGCCGGCTGCTTGCGGTCGCCGCTGAGCAGTTCCGTCACATGGATACCGAGCCCCTCGCAGATCTGCAAGAGCTTGTCATAGCTGAGCGACATCTGGTCGTTCTCGACCTTGGACAGCGTCGATACCGCGACGCCGGTCAGCGCGCTGACTTCCTGCAAGGTCCAGCCATGCGTTTTTCTCAAGGCGCGCAGACAATCACCGAGGTTCGGTTGCTCCGACATTGTCAGCTCCATGGCGCGGCCACGAGGCCGCCTGTTCACCCTAGGTAGTCCAACTCCCCGCCACCATCAACAACGCCAACAATTTTCTTATACGCTAAATATTGACTGGATACGAAATTATTTTTACGACTGATGGATGCAGTCGAATTCTCGCAGGAAGATCGTCATCATCGGCGGCGGCATCGCCGGCCTGTCACTGGCAGCCGCGGTGGCGGACTGGGCCGATGTTATCGTTCTCGAGCGCGAGCCGCATCTCGGCTACCATGCCAGCGGCCGCTCGGCCGCCTTGTTCACCGAGACCTATGGCAACCGGGTGGTGCGCGGGCTGACATTGGCCAGCCGGCAGCGAATAGTCGAGGGCGGCTTCGTCGCCCACCGGCGCGGCGCACTGCATGTCGGCTGGAGCGGCGACGGCGACGCCATCGACCGGCTGGCCGGCGAATTACAGGCGCTGGTGCCCAGCGTGCGCCGCCTGTCGGCGGCCGAACTCCACGCGCTGGTTCCGGTCATCGCCGCCGAGGCCACCTGCGGCGGCGTCTACGAGCCGGACGCGGTGGATGTCGATACCGGCAAGATGCTGGGGGCAAGCGCCTCGGCGCTGAAAGCCGGCGGCGGCATTATCCGCACCGGCGAGGAGGTCCGCGCCATCTCGCCCGAAGGCGGCTGTCTGCGGGTGGAAACAAGTGACGGTGTCTATACGGCCGACATCGTCGTCAACGCCGCCGGGGCCTGGGTCGATGTCGTCGCCGGCATGGCGGGGCTCTCCGGCCTCGGTTTCCAGCCGAAACGGCGCACCGCCTTCCTGTTCGACCCGCCCGCCGGCATGGACATATCCGGCTGGCCGCTGGTGGTCGACCTGCACGAACAATTCTACTTCAAGCCTGACGCCGGCAGGCTGATCGGCTCGCTCGCCGACGAAACCGATAGCGAGCCTTGCGACGCCTACCCTGAAGACATCGACGTCGCCATCGCCGTCGACCGCATCGAGCAGGCGACATCGATGCGCATCGGCCGCCCGTCGACGCCGTGGGCGGGCCTGCGCACCTTCGCGCCCGACCGCACGCCGGTCGCCGGCTTCGACCCGCGCCTGCCCGGCTTCTTCTGGCTCGGCGGCCAGGGCGGCTACGGCTTCCAGGTGTCACTGACGCTGGCGAGGCTGAGCGCGGCGTTGATGCGCGGCGAGCCTTTGCCCGCGGATGTCACGGCCCTTGGCGTCACTGCCGCCGCGCTGGCGCCCGACCGCTTCCTTGTCCCGGCGGCGACGCCATGAAGTTCATGCCCTTCCCTCAACCCGTAAAGTGTCATCAGGAGCGTTTGCGATGAAATCCACCCTTCTGCGCGCAGTGCTTACCTCGACCCTTCTGGCTTCGTCCGTCCTTCTTGGCGGGCAGGCCTATGCCAAAACGCTCGTCTATTGCTCCGAAGCCAATCCCGAAACCTTCAACCCGGCGATCGGCATCGCCGATTCCACCATGGACGCCGCCGCCAAGACGATCTTCAACCGGCTGGTCGAGTTCAAGCCGGGCACGACCGAGGTCGGGCCGGCGCTGGCCGAAAGCTGGGATGTCTCGCCCGACGGCAAGACCTATACCTTCCACCTCAGGCACGGCGTGAAGTTCCAGTCGAACGAGCATTTCACCCCGACACGTGACTTCAACGCCGACGACGTGCTCTACACCTTCAACCGCCAGCGCGATGCCAATAATCCCTACCACAAGCTCGGCGGCGGCTCTTACGAGTATTTCAACGCGCTCGGCATGGGCACGCTGATCGACAAGATCGACAAGGTCGACGACTACACCGTGCGCTTCACGCTGACCGCGCCCAACGTCACCTTCCTGGCCGGCATCGCGCTCGACTATCTCTCCATCCTGTCGTTGGAGCAGACTGAGAAGATGGTCGCGGCCGGCACGCCGGAGCTGATCGACAGCATGCCGGTCGGCACCGGGCCGTTCGTGCTTCAGGCCTATGTGCCCGACAGCCAGGTCCGCTATGCCGCCAACAAAAATTACTGGCGCGGCGCGCCGAAGATCGACACGCTGGTCTTCGCCATAACGCCCGAGCCGACCAGCCGCGTCGAGCGCATCAAGGCCAACGAATGCCAGGTCGCCGCCCCGCCGCCGCCAAGCGCGGTCGCCGACCTGCGCAATGATCCCGACATCACCGTGCTCGACCTCAAGGGCCAGAACATCGGCATCCTCGGCTTTAATGTCGAACACCAGCCGTTGGGCGACAAGCGCGTGCGCACCGCACTGGCCAAGGCCATCGATCGCAAGGCGATCGTCGAGGCCGTCTATGCCGGCGCCGGCACCGTTGCCGGCAGCGTCGTGCCGCCGGCGCAGCTCGGCGCCGTCACCGATGCCGGCATCGACTATGATCCCGACGGTGCCAAAAAACTGCTGAAGGAAGCCGGCCACGAAAGCGGCCTCAAGATCAGCCTGTGGGCGATGCCGGTGTCGCGCCCCTACAACCCCAACGCCAAGCGCATGGCCGAGATGATCCAGGCCGACTGGGCGAAGGTGGGCGTCCAGTCCGAGATCGTCAGCTTCGAATGGGGCGAATATCTCAAACGCACCGCGGCGGGCGAACAGGACGCATTCCTGCTCGGCGGCAGCAGCGACAATGGCGATCCCGACAACATGCTGAGCTATCTCCTGTCCTGCGACGGCGTGAAGGGCGGCTCCAACCGCTCGCGCTGGTGCGACAAGGACTTCGAAAAACTGCTGGATGAAGGCCGCGTCGCCGCCGACCCGAAGCAACGCGCCGCGATCTACGGGAAGGCGCAGGCGATCCTGAAGGACGAGGTGCCGGTGGCGCCGATCGCCCATTCGGTGGTGGCGATCCCGATCCGCAAGAGCGTGCTCAACTACGTGCTCGACCCCTTCGGCCGACAGAATTTCGCCGCCGTCGACATGGCGGAGTAGGATGCATCTTCTTCCTTCTCGCCTTGTGGGAGAAGGGAAGAACGAAATGACAAGCGAGACCACCATGCGTGAAAACCTGACCGCCCTCCTCAACCGTTACCTCGCCGATGGCGCGGTGGGTGCCTCGCTGGCCTATGCCCTCGACGGGGCGGCGCCGACCGCCCTCACCGCCGGCCTCGCCGACCGGCAGCACAATGTCGCCGTCGCGCCGAACCAGCTGTTCAAGATCGGCAGTTGCACCAAGACCTTCGTCGCCGCGGCACTCGTCAAGCTCGCCGAGACCGGCAAGCTCGATCTCGGCGCGCCGATCGCCGCCTGGTTCCCGGACCTGCCGGGGGCGAAAGATATTTCGGTGCGCCAGTTGATCAACCATCGCAGCGGCCTGCCGGAATTCGAATATTACATTCCGATGGATCCGAGCCGGCAATGGACACCCCGGCAATTGGCCGACATCGCCTTCGCCTCCGACAAGCAGAAGGCGCCGGGCGGCCCGGCCGTCTACAACAATACCGGTTATGTGCTGGCCGGCATGGTGATCGAGGCCGTTTCCGGACAGTCGCTCGGCGCCTATGTCAGGAGCGCGATCCTGCAGCCGCTCGGCCTGGACAACACTTGGTCGCCGGCGACCGAAGCGTTTCCGGAAAAGTCGATGGTGCGCGGCTACTACCACCGCCCGCCGCCGGCGCCGGACGCGCCCACCGACATCGCCTCGGGCGGCGAGATGTGGCGCATGGACGGCGTCCTGCCCTATTCCAACGAACTGCAGGATTCTTCCGACTCCTTCCCGTTCTCCGCCGCCTATGGCTGCGGCGACATGGTGTCGACGCCATCCGACATGGTGGGTTTCATGCGCGGCCTGTTCTCCGGCAGGCTGTTGTCGCCGCCTTTCTTCGCGGAGATGTTCGAACACCGCGTTCCCGCAAGCTTCCCTGGCACCCGCATGCGCGAGACGGGTGCGGGCATGTTCCAGAGCGCCTATGCCGGCCGCGCCTTCTACGGTCACCAGGGCAGCATTCCGGGCTATGTCGCCGTCATGCTGCACGATCCCGGATCGGACCTCACCATCGCCATGACCAGCAATATCGGCTCCGGCAACCGCCTCTCCTTCCAGGCGAGCGGCATGCACCCCGTGGTCGACCAGGCGATCGCGACAATCTTGCGGCTGTGATCTGGGTAGGAAATCGAACTGCTGCCTTCAGACAGCCTCACGTCCCAATCTATAGGCTGGCAAAATCCATATTTCAGAAACATCCTCAATTTCTGCAATAGCAGAATCCATATGTCAGATTCGATCAACTTCCAAAAGCTGCTTCATTTCCACGACATGTTGCTGAAATAACAATCGGCCCTGTTTCAGAAACTTGCCTACGCGGCGCTCCGGGATGGTGGAAGCCGCGCCGGGATATGAGATCTCCCGGACGCGAGACTAACTTTGCCGCTGCTGTTGAGCTTCAATCACCGCCATGTCGACACGGCCGGCTTCCAGGCGAGCGGCATGCACCTCGTGGTCGATCAGGCGATCCGAATCATTCTCGATTGAGGGCGTTCAGCCGCTCTGCCCGGACGACGGGTCAGGCAGGCCCGGCACCATCTGGCTCAGCACGCGATCGCGCAGGAAGACGTGATGGAAGATGGCCGCGGCCGCGTGCAGGCCGGCGAGCCACATGATGATATCGCCAAGCGTGCCGTGGATCTCCGCCAGCGGAGCGCCCCAGGTGCCGGAAAACGGACCGATCGCTCCCAAGCCGTAGACCGTCACCGGGTGGCCGCCGAACCATGCACCGAGCATGGCGGTCGCCGGGACCGCGAACAACAGCGCGTAGAGCGCCCAGTGCGTTGCCTTCGAGGCGACCTCCATCCAGGTGGGCATGGCCGGGGCTTCGGGAATACGGTCGAACGGGCGCCAGACCAGGCGAATGACCAGCAGACAGAAAACGGCGAAGCCGAGCGACTCGTGAAGCCGCAGCGTCGACGCCCTGGCCGCCGAATAGACGCGCTCCGGTGGGCCACCAGCCGAGACCAGGAAGGCAATGAGCACCAGTAATGCCGTCAGCCAGTGCAATGCCTGGGCGAGGCCTCCGTAGCGGGTTGTCGTGCCGGACAGCGACATGCGAGAGCTCCGAAACAGTTGGACACATTCCTCCCGCACCCCTCCCTGAACGTGCCCTCATTTCAATTGTTCCTCAAGTGGCTTCTATCCCGTGACGCGTGACGGGATGCGCCCGGCGTCCGCGAAGACCGAGGCGCCGCATGGAGGTGGAACGCTGCGCCGGGATATGAGACGCTGTCTGATCCCCGGACGCGAGGCCGCCGCCATGAAACCCACTTTGCCGCTGTTGTTGAGTCTCAATGGCGGTTATGTCGACACGGCCGGCTTCCTGGCGCTGCAGGGCCTGTTCACTGCGCATGTGACGGGAAATTTCGTCACCCTGGGTGCCTCGTTGGTACTCGGCATTTCAGGCGTGCTGGCGAAGCTCCTGGCGCTGCCGGTGTTCTGCGTCGTGGTCATCCTGACCCGGCTTGCCGGCGAGCGCTTGCGCAGGCGCGGACGACCGGCGCTCGGCGTGCTCTTGGCAGCCAAGCTGGCGCTGCTTGTCATCGGGGCCGCGCTCGCGATCCGGTTTGGTCCCTTTGCCAGCGGCGACAGCGCCGCCGCGATCCTCACCGGCATGGTGCTGGTCGCCGCGATGGCGATCCAGAACGCCGTGCATCGGGTCCATCTGGCCGCCGCGCCGCCCTCGACGCTGATGACCGGCACCACCACCCAGATCATGATCGATCTCGGGGACCTCATCGGCGGCGTGGTCCCGGACGCCCGGCCGGCTATTGTGGCGCGCCTTAAGCGCATGGCTGCGGCGGTCGCCGTATTCGCCGCCGGCTGCGCGGCCGCCGCTCTCGGTTATGCCTTCGCCAACATCTGGTGCTTCGCCGTGCCGCCGGTGATTGCGCTCATCGCGCTGCTGCTGCGGCTTTCCGCGCCCGAGGGGGAACCCAGCTAGCGGAAGAACCTCGATCGGTGTCCCGATCGGCCCATGGCCAAGGCCTGGCAAGTGTCTGACGGCGCCTGCCGCCTGCTGGCTTCATCAAGCCTCGCCGCGAAATACGGCTACCGCGGCCGCCACGATTTCCGCATTGTCCTTCGCCGTGCTGCCATCCGCCAGCGTCTTGCCGTCTTCAAGCCCGACTCGCGTCGACCAACGCTTCCGGCGCGCAAGCTCGACGAACGGCCAGACCGTGATATCGACGCCATGCAGCAGGATCGGCCGCCGCACTTCGGCGCGCTCGAGTACGGCCGCGATGCCCTGCGCCTCGTCGAGCGCGGCGGCCAGGTCCTGCATGTCGATCTCGATCAGGATGCGCAGCACCCTGTCGTGGCCGGCAAGCGCCACAAACCGTTCCGCGTCGGCCGTCGTGGCAAGCCCGGCCTCGATGCCGACGCCGCGTTGGCGCAACAGCTCCATCACGGCCGGCGCGTCGGCCTCGGAGAGATTGACCGAGGCATAGTCGGGCAGTTCGCGCCAGCCGGCGATTGCCTCGCGGGTGCGCGCGACGTCGTTCTCGATCCAGGCGCCGGTCGACACACCTATCAGCGTGCCGGGACAGGCGCCGCGCACCGCAAGAACCGTCGCGTCGACGGCCAGGCTTTCGCGCCCGTCGGCGCCGCGCGGATGCATATGCAGTTCGGCCGCACCGGCGGCGACGCAGGCCATGGCGTCGCTGGCCATCGCTCGCGCCGTCAGCGGCAGCGCTGGATGGAAATCACGCGGACGCGCGCCGTTGATGCAGGCCTGGACGATCATGGGCACCACCTCGGGGCAGGAAGAGCCGCAGTCTAGTCGTGCAGGACACGCTCGCAAAGACCAGGCAACCTCGCTCCTGACAGCGTTGCTGCCGAAGCTGCCATGCCCTTCGCCAAAGCTCCTTCCCGCATTTGAATAAAAACCGCCTGTGGATATTTACCCCGCGTTCCACCAGTTGGGCCAAGGTATATTAGGGCGAGGTAATGGAGGAACCATTGACCAGCGATTTTTCGGCCGCCCGTATCCATCTCGAACGCGCCTACCACTATTTGCGCGGCAATGACGGGACGAGCCGCTCGGCCTGCGAGGCCCTCGACCTGCTGATCGAGATGGTGGCTGAAGCCCAGCACAGGTGCCCCGAGGCAGGCGCGCCGGAGTTCCCGCAAACGACGGTGCGGCAACCCTTACGATCATGACGCCTTGCGGGTGAGCGCCCTGCTTGCCGGCCTGGTCGCGCGGATAACGATCTGCTCCAGCGGTTCAGGCCGGTGCAGCAGGAACCCCTGGCCGAAATCGACCCCCATGGCCTGCAGGACGTCGAGCGTCTCCGGTTGCTCGATCTTCTCGGCCACGACGCCGCAGCCGACGCTGCGGGCAATGCCTGCTATGGCTGAGACGATCTCGCGGTCGAAGCGGCTCTCGGCGATATGCTCGATGAAGGAGCCGTCGATCTTGATGGCATCGACCGGAAAGCGCCTGAGATACTCGAACGAGCTCATGCCGGCGCCGAAATCGTCGAGGCTGACACGGCATCGCCGCTCGCGCGCCTTGCGCACGAACGCCTCGGCGGCGTCGAAATTAGTGACGGCCGCGGTTTCGGTGATCTCGAAGCCGATGCCGGAATGCGGCGCCCCGGTTTCCTCGATGATGCTGTCGACGAAGTCCCACAGACCGGGATCGCTCAGCGTTTGCGCCGACAGGTTGAAGCCAAGCGTGATCGCGCCGGACTTCATCGCCGCGCCATGCAGCGAGAGCGCCGTGCGGATGATCCAGCGATCGAGCCTGGCGGCAATGCCGAAGCGCTCGGCCGCCGGGATGAATTCACTGGGCGGGATGAGCTTGCCGCCGCGCCCGGCCAGCCGCGCCAGCACCTCGACATGGCGGCTTTCCTGCCAGGGCCGGCCCAGCCGGTGGATCTCCTGGCCGAACAGTTTCAGCCGGCCGTCATCCATGGCGTCGACCGTGTCGGCGGCGAGCCGCGCCGCGTTGAGGCCGCCCGAGGCCGCCTCGGCCGAAAACACCGCGAAGCGGTCGCGCCCCGCGGCCTTGGCCGCGTAGCAGGCGTCGTCGGCGCAGGCCAGCGCGTCGGCCACCGTGGTGGCGTGATCGTCGACGATCGCGATGCCGATGCTTGCCGCGAGCCGCCGCGAGGTCGCTGCAAGACCGAGATCGGCGCCGCGCACGGCCGCCAGGATGGCGACGGCCAATGGCTCGGCTCGCGCCGCGTCGCAATTGGGCACCAGCAGGGCAAACTCGTCGCCGCCGAGCCGCGCCGCATGCGCCGAGGGCGGCAGGCAGCGGCCAATGCCCGCCGAGACGCTCTTCAGCGCCAGATCACCAGCCGCGTGGCCGGCGAAGTCGTTGAGCGCCTTGAAGTAGTCGAGATCGACATAGAACACCGCCAGCGGCACGCCCGTGGCGATGTGGTCGGCGAGCAGCCTGTCGAAGGCGGCGCGGTTCCACAGGCCGGTCAGCGCGTCGTGACGGGCGGCGAAGGCAAGCTCCTGTTCGCGTAGCTTGTCCTCGGTGATGTCGCGCACCGTGCCGAGGATCTGGCCGGCGGCACCCGCGGCGGCAATGAACCGCACCAGCGATTCGATATGGCGGATCTCACCGTCGCGCCTGATGATGCGATATTGATTGGCGATGACGCCGTCCGTTTCGAGCGGAGCCCGGTGGGCGCGCTCGGTGGCTTCCTTGTCGTCGGGGTGCAGATAGCTGTGCCAGAGGTCGCCCGGCACCTCGTCGATATCGGCGACAAGGCCGAATATGTCCCTGGTGCGGGCGTCCCAATAGCTCTTATTGGTGGCGATGTCGAAATGCCAGATGCCGGTGCCGCTGGCGGCGAGCGCCAGGCGGAAGCGCACATTGACCTGTTCGAGCGCGGCTTCGGCCGCTTTCTGCTTCGAGATGTCGGTCTGCACGCCCATCAGCCGCAGCGGCTGCCCGTCCGCGCCGCGCTCGACGATGCCGCCGCGGTCGAGCACCCACACCCAGTGGCCCTGCTTGTGCTTCAGCCGGAGTTCGGTCTCGATGGTATCGGTCAGTCCGGCAATATGGCGGTCGCCGCTGGCCAGCGCCCGCTCGCGGTCGTCGGGATGGGTGAGTTGCAGCCACAGGTCGCTGGTATTGGCAAGTTCATCCTCGTCATAGCCGAGCATCCGCGCCCAGGTGGCCGAATAGAAGCAGTCGCTGGTGCGCAGATCCCAGTCCCAGACCCCGAGATGGGCGCGCTCCAGCGCTTTGGCCCAGAATGCTCCGCTACGATTTTTCTTGTGCTGACGCGCCATGTCCTGCTTCGCCCGCCCCCACCATCGGACAATCTGCCGCAGAACCAGAGAAGAAACCGTTACTCGGCCTCGCGGGAGATGAAAATAGGCGCCTCGCCGTCCGCCGGCCCGCCGTCATTGGCTTTCGATTGGCGGGCAAGAACCGGAGTTTTGCGGGTCCGGGATGGCCTTATCGCTTATCCCGGGTCGGCGAAAACCGCCGATCCCTGCCAAACACCATAAAGGACCTCGCAATGACCAAACAGGAAGACAACAAGGCGGTCGTCGTCCGCTGGTTCACCGACTTCTGGGGTGAAACCTGCGATCTGTCCGTCGTCGACGACATCGCGGCACCCGACATGCTGCTCAAATATTCCTTGCATGAGCCGCGCCGGGGCCGCGACGACATCAAGGCCTTCATGACCGATTTCCGCGCCGCCTTCCCGGACCTCAACTTCTGGGCGACCGCCGATCTCATTGCCGAGGGCGATTATGTCGTCGGCCAGTGGGAGGGCGGCGGCACGCATACCGGCCCAGCCTTCGGCGATTTCCTCGCCGGCTCGCTCCCCGCCGCCACTGGCCGCGCCATGCGCTTCACCGGCACCACCGTGCTGAAGGTGATCGACGGCAGGATCGTCGAGGAAATCGGCCTCGATGACGGCGTCGCCGCCCTCACCCAGCTCGGCCTCATCAAGCCCGCCTGATCGAAGGGCCATCGCCGTCGCGGCGGTGGTCCGCCTTCACAGGTGAAGCGGACGTGCTGCATCTTGGTCAACAAATTCTTGAAAACAAATAATGTATTATAAACATCTAATATCTCGAGGATTTACTTTGAACAAAGTGTAACCAACCGGTAATACATAGCATGTGAAATAGTAATCGGGTTTTAAGCGGCTGACGGGGCGTCCTTCGATGAGCATGCAGACCGGGCGGAGCGGCGAGGATGGTCGCTCCGGTGTCCTTCTTGGCCTGGATAGCGTAGCAACCAGGAGCGGCTGGCTGCTGACGGCCTTGTGTCTGGCCTATGTTTTGACGGCGGTTTGCCTTCGGCCGGAGCGTTACCTGCGGCTGTCCATACAGTATTTCGGGACATTCCTCAGCGTGCTGCCGGTTCTCCTGGTGGTTGGTCTCGGACTGGCGGCCCTGATATTAGGTGGGGCAAGGCCAATAGAGTTCATGGTGCACATGCTCAAGGAACGTGGGCCGGGGGCAGCGCGGGTCGTCCTCTTGTTCTTTCTCGGCATCACCGCTTTCACGGCGTTCAGGATCACCATACCGGAGATCGTGCCCTACTATGCCGATCCCAAGCTGGCCGAAATCGATCTTTCGCTGCACGGCATCGATCCTTGGGTATGGACGCACAGCATCGTTTCAGAGCCCGCCTCCATGCTGGTTTTCGAGGCCTACATGTCCTGGTGGTTCATGCAATGGTTCGGCGTCGTGCTCTTCGTCGCCTTCTGGAACGATCCCGCCCGGCGCCTCCGCTACCTCTGGGCATTCGCGCTCACCATGCTGGTATGCGGCACCGTTCTTGCAATCACACTGTCGTCCACCGGGCCGATATTCTACGAGCGGTTCTACGGCGACGACCGATTTGCCGGGGTGCTGGCCGCGCTGATGGCTGACCCGCATGCCTTGCCGGTAAGATTCGCCGCCAACTATCTGCTCGACGCACATGAGAGCGGCAGATCCCAGTTAGGCACCGGCATCACCGCGATGCCAAGCATGCATGTCGCCATCGCCACGCTCAACGCCTTCTTCCTCAGCGGTTTCGGCCGCCGCTGGGCCGTCGCCGGCTGGTGCTTTGCGGCACTCATCCTGTTCGGCTCGGTCTACACCGGCTGGCATTATGCGGTGGATGGCTATCTCTCGATCGTGGTCGTGTCCATGCTCTGGTACCTGACCGGGCGTTTCGCTCTGCCGCAAAGGAAAAGGGAGATCATCGGGATCGGGCTGCCAATGCCCGAACCCGTATCGCGATGACCAGGCCAGTCTGACATCGTCAGCGGCGGCGAGAAATCATCCGCTTCGCCGCATGACTGATGCCGGCGGTGATCGACAAAAGTCGACGGAACTTCGGACAACGGTCGGGCGGCATTGGCGCCGCCCGACCCTGCCGGCTTACTGGCTTGGCGCCATCGCGTGTTCGCACGACACTTTCGGGTTCATGTCGGCGAAGGTGCCGGTCGGGTTGCCTTTCCAGGCCCAGACATGCAGTTCGTAAAACTCGCCCAGGCCATAGCGGTTGGGGGCGCTGTTGAAGTTGAATAGCTGTCCTTCCAGCGATGCCGGACCCTTGGAGGTGATGTATTCGACCGCCACCAGCTTCAGCGTGCCGTCGGCCATCGGCTCGTACATCACGGCTTCAGGACGGGCGATGTCGATCTTGTCGTCCTTCAGGTATTGGCCGTTGACGTAGTGGATGCCCATGGCGCCGCCGGTGATGCCGCTGGCGCAGGGAATGGGCGCATAGCCTTCGGCCGTAGCCGCCCTGACGTCGAGAAACCGGCTGTTCGCTGCCCGCACCTTGTCGGCCAGCGGATTGGGACCGGACGTGGCTTCAGCCGCCTCCTGATGCGCCTGCGCGACGCCGGTGCAGGCGCACAGCATGGCCGCGGCCGCGGCCATGAAGAGCCTGTTGCGAAAGTTCATTGTCATGCTCATTCCATTCTTCCTGAAAATGCACAGCGGGCCGGCCGCCGGAAATACGGAGGCCCGACAGGCAAGCGCTGTGGCTGTTGTTGCTTGGTGATCCCGGATAGGGTGCAAGAAATACCGGGAAGGATCATCCCTTCGGCAGATACGGGATCGTTCCGGCCAGATCGGTGTTGTCGATCAGCTGGAAGCGGCTGTCGCTGCCATCCTGACGCGCCGAAACGAAAGGCGCATAGGCAGGATCGTTGGCGAAGGCGCGTGCCGCTGCTTCCGACGGGAAGGCCATCAGCGCGATCAGCGTGGTGTCGAGCGGCTTGCCTTCAAGCGTCTTCACATTGCCGCTGCGCGACAGATATCTGCCGCCATGCTTGTGGACGAGGTCGTGCACCGAGGCGGCGTAAGCCGGCACCCACTTCGGGTCCTTCACCTTGATGTCTGCAATGACGTATGCGGTCATGGGTAGTCTCCTGGTTGCGGCGCACAGGGGGATCCCGTGCAACCGGCCAAAGGGCTCGCATGACCGGGCCCGCGCCAACCAGTCCGCGATCTGTACCGGGCCAGTACAGTTTCCGTACTGGCCGCTTCCTTCACGAGAGCCTAATGTTGCGCCCAGGTTCGAGGGAGGGACGTCGACCATGGTCCAGCACGGATACAAACAGTTCTGCCCGCTGTCGATGGCCGCCGAGGTGCTGTGCACCCGCTGGACGATGGTGCTGATGCGCGAACTGGTGGCGGGTTCCACCCGTTTCAACGACCTGCGCCGCGGCGTCCCCAAAATGTCGCCAACCCTTCTGTCGCAACGGCTGAAGGAGCTTGAACTCGCCGGCATCGTCGAGCGCAAGGAGGTCCAGGGCGAGAAGGGAATTTTCGATTATCGGCTGACGGAAGCCGGCCGGGATTTGCGCCCGGTCGTCGAGGCAATGGGCTTCTGGGGACAGAAATGGGTGGAGTCCCGGCTGTCGCTCAAGAACCTCGATCCATCGCTGTTGATGTGGGACATGCGGCGCAACCTGAACCCCTCGCCGCTGCCCGAGGGGCGCACGGTGATACAATTCCTGTATCAGGAGCTTCCGGCGTCCAAACGCTCGTGGTGGCTGATCGTCGAGAAGCACGGCGAGGTCGATCTGTGCTGGTACGATCCGGGTTTCGACGTCGACCTCTATGTCTCCACGGACCTCTACACCATGACGGCGATCTGGATGGGGCTGCTCACCGTCGAGAAGGCCGGCGCGAAGGTGGCCCTGACCGGCGATCAGGCGATCGGCAGGAAGATGCAGGCCTGGCTTGGGCTAAGCCCGTTCGCGATGGAGCCCAAGCGGGCGGCATAGGAGCGAGGCGAGCCTCAGCGATCCTGCGGCTCTTGGCAGGAAACGGGTGGCGGAGCCGGCCCTTGGCGGCTTCAATGGCGCCATGTTCATCACGCTTCAAAGAGAGCTGAAATCCGCGCCGCTGCCGGTGGCCGAAGATCCGCGCTGGAGGCTGATCGTCAGGCGCGACAAGTCGGCTGACGGCAAATTCTGGTATTCGGTGGCGACCACCGGCGTCTATTGCCGGCCCTCCTGTCCATCGCGGCGTGCCAACCCCAGGAATGTGCAGCTGCACGACACGCTGGCCCAGGCGAAGGCGACCGGTTTCCGCGCCTGCCGCCGCTGCAACCCGGATGGCCCGTCGATCGATGCCGGCAACGCCGCGATGGTCGCCAAGGCCTGCCGCATGATCGAGGACAGCGAGGAAGAACCCTCGCTTGACCAGCTGGCGGTCGCGGCGGGCCGCAGCCCCGGCTACTTCCATCGCGTCTTCAGGGCGATCACCGGACTGACACCGAAGGACTATGCCGCCGCGCGCCGTGCCGCCCGGGTCCGCCAAAGCCTGGAAGACGGCGTCAGCGTGACAGCCGCGATCTACGATGCCGGTTTCAATTCGAGCGGGCGCTTCTACGAGAAATCGACCGGCATGCTCGGCATGACGCCGACGCGCTACCGCGCCGGCGGCGCCAACGAAGACATCCGCTTCGCCGTCGGCGAATCCTCGCTCGGCGCCATCCTGGTCGCATCGAGCAAAAAAGGCGTCGCCGCGATCCTGCTTGGCGACGACCCGGACGCGCTGGTGCGCGACCTGCAGGACCGTTTCCCCAAGGCGCGGCTGATCGGCGGCGACCGCGACTACGAGGCGCTGGTCGCCCGCGTCGTCGGTTTCGTCGAGGCGCCGGCACTCGGTCTCGACCTGCCGCTCGACGTGCGCGGCACCGCCTTCCAGCAGCGCGTCTGGCAGGCCTTGCAGGACATCCCGGTCGGCGGCACCATATCCTACGCCGAGATCGCACAGCGCATCGGTGCGCCGAAGGCGACCCGTGCCATCGCGGCCGCCTGCGCCGCCAACGCGCATGCCATAGCCATTCCTTGCCATCGCGTGATCCGCAAGGACGGGACCCTGTCAGGCTATGCCTGGGGCGCCGAGCGCAAACGCGCGCTGCTCGAGCGGGAGGCCGGCGGGTCGATGAAAGCAGCCGACAACGCCCGCCGGTCTTCGCGGGGCTGACGACCGGCGATGCGCGCGATGGCAAGCTCTTCCGCCGCCGGTGCGAACAGCCAGATTTCCGCCGGCGCTGCCGTTAGCCGTGAGGATGCGAAATCACAGGTGTTGGCCGCCATCGGCGAGCTTGTCGATGCCGGCAAGGCCGAGTTGCGCCACGGGCCGAAAGGCGAGACCGAATTGCGGCTGCCGTCAGGCGAGGTTTTCGTGCTCGGCGAAGTCGCCGTCACGCGTGTCGCGTGAATATACTCAGCACCTGCGGCACTTACCTTTTCACCGCTCGTCCCCAGACCCCGAGATTCGAATTTGAAAGCAAGCATCGGAGTGAGAGACGCAAAGCAGACGTCTAGGGTCAGCCACACAGAAGGAGTGAAGGCAATGAACCTCATGCAAACCGACGTGCCGGCGGCACCCTTTGACGCCGCCACCCTCGCCACCATCGCCTACGCCATCGGCGAATCCGCGATCGGCACCATCCTGGCGGCGCGCAGCCGCATCGGCGTCTGCGCCATCCTGATCGGCTCCGACGCAGAAACACTGGAGCAGGATCTCGCCGACCGCTTCCCCGGCAGGATGCTGGCCGAGGACGGAGCCGCCCTGCGCGACGACCTCGTGGCAATCGCGCGCTTCATCGAGACGCCGGCCGCCGGCCTCGACCTGCCGCTCGATATGCGCCACGGCACGCCTTTCCAGCAAAGGGTGTGGGAGGTGCTGCGCACCATCCCGTGCGGTGCCACCATCACCTATACGGCCCTTGCCCGGCGCCTCGGCCTGCCCGATGGTGCCCGCGCCGTGGCGACGGCTTGTGCCGCCAACGCGATCGCGCTCGGCATTCCCTGCCACCGCGTCCTGCGCGCCGACGGCACGCTGTCTGGCTACCGTTGGGGCGTCGAGCGCAAGCGCGCTTTGCTCGACAGGGAGGCCGCGATATGAATGCCCACGCCAAGGTGGCCACAGCGGCGGTCGAAGCGGCGGAGACACGCATCGCAGGCTACGACTGGCAGGCCTTGGCCGCCGAACTCGACGGCTTCGGCTGCGCGGTGATGGAAAAGCTGCTGTCGCCGCAGGAGTGCCGGCAAATCGCCGGCCTCTATCCGCAGGAAGAGCATTTCCGCAGCCACATCCACATGGCCAGGCACGGTTTCGGCAAAGGCGAATACCGCTACTTCCGCTATCCCCTGCCGGACCTGATCGGCGGCCTGCGCACCGCACTCTATCCACGGCTGGCCGAAATCGCCAACCGGTGGAACGAGCGCATGGGGATCGCGATGCGCTATCCCGCGACGCATGCCGAATTTCTCGACCAGTGCCATGCCGCCGGACAGGTCAGGCCGACGCCGCTTCTGCTGCAATATGTGCCCGGCGACTTCAACTGCCTGCACCAGGATCTCTATGGCGATCTCGCCTTCCCGCTGCAGGTCGCGATCCTGCTTTCGGAGCCGGGCAAGGATTTCACCGGCGGCGAGTTCGCGCTGACCGAGCAGCGGCCGCGCATGCAGAGCCGGGTCGAGGTGGTGCCGCTGCGCCAGGGCGACGCCGTCGCCTTCGCCGTTCACAATCGGCCGGTGCAGGGTACGAAGGGCAACTACCGCGTCAATCTGCGCCACGGCGTCAGCCGCCTGCGCTCAGGCATGCGCCACACCGTTGGCATCATTTTTCATGATGCCACCTGAGTGCCGGCTCACGCCTCCCAATAAGGCGGATCGCCGAAGACATCGCGCAGCCATGCGATGAGTGCGCGCAGTTTGGCGGACCCGCGCCGGTCCTCGGGACAGGCGATGTAGATGGTGGCTCCTTCCGGCTCGGCACCGACATCGACGACCGCCAGTCGGTTGTCGGCAAGCTCCTTCTGGATGAAGTATGCGGGCAGCAGCGCCAGGCCGAGGCCGGCAAGCGCGGCATCGCGCATCAAAATCCCATTGTTGACGCGCAGCGCGGTTTCCGGGCGGATCGTCACCAGCCGCCGCGAAATCTTGAACCGCCAGTCGGCGGCACCCCGGATGGAAAAGATGATGCCCTTGTGGCGTTTCAGGTCCTCGATCGTCGCGGGCCGTCCAAACCGCTCGAGATAGTCCGGCGAAGCCACCAGAGAGCGGCGGCTGGAAGCCAGTTTCTTGACGATGACGGGTCCGTCCTCGACGACCGGCCCGTGACGCAAAATGGCGTCATAGCCCTCGGCCACTATGCTGACGAAGCGGTCATCGAGATCGAGCGTCAGTTCAATCCCCGGATGCTTGGCCAGGAAGCCGTACAGCGCCGGGCCGAGATGCAGGATGCCGAAACTGGTTGGAGCCGCGACCCTGAGCGGCCCGGCAAGTTCGCCCCGGCGCTCCGCGATTTCGGCGCCGGCATCAGCCACCTCCTGCATGATGCGCTTGGCGCGTTCGTAGAAACTGCGCCCCGCCTCGGTGATGGACAATTTGCGCGTCGTGCGATCGAGCAGCTTCGTGCCGAGGCTGCGCTCGAGTTCCGACAACCGCTCGCTGATGACCGATTTCGACAACGCCATGCGCCTGGCCGCTTCGGTGATCGAACCGGATTCCGCGACGGCGACAAAGGCGGCGGCGGATTCGAGCTTCAGCATTGTTCGGCTTTCCCGAATTCACAATCAGGCGACCGTCGCCTAACGAAATCAAGGACATGGTGTCATAGTTGGCAAGGCCGCGATATGGCGGCCCCAAACAAAATCTCGGCGGGAGTATGGTATGTTTCGTCCTTTGGTCATCGTCCTTGGTCTGTTGGCAATGAGCGTTCCAGCTTCGGCCCGCGTGGTCCCCTTTCCGGCCGGTTTCAAGACGCGGACGATCGAGACCAACGGCACCAGCCTGCATGTACGGGTTGGCGGAAAAGGCCCGGCGGTCGTGCTGCTGCACGGCTTTGCCGATACGGGAGACATGTGGGGAGCGGCAGCGATAAAGTTGATGAAAGACCACACGGTGATCGTGCCCGACCTGCGCGGCATGGGCCTTTCGGCGCATCCCGACGGCGGCTATACCAAGAAAAACCAGGCGGTCGACATCGCCGGCGTGATGGATGCGCTGAAGATCGACAAGGCCGATCTGGTGACGCACGACATCGGCAACATGGTCGGCTATGCGCTGGCCGCGCAATATCCGAAGCGCATCACCAAATGGGTCGTCATCGACGCACCGCTGCCGGGCATTGGCGACTGGGACAAGATCAAGCAAAGCCCGCTTTTGTGGCATTTCAATTTCCGCGGCCCCGACATGGAACGGCTGGTCAAGGGCCGCGAGCGCATCTATCTCGACCGCTTCTACAACGAACTGTCGGCCGACCCGAAGAAGATCGACGAGGCGACGCGCGTCCATTACGCGAAGCTCTATGCCCGGCCGCACGCCATGCATGACGCCTTCGAGCAATTCAAGGCATTCGACCAGGACGCGATCGACAACCAGGCGATGCTGGCCAGCGGCGGCAAGTTGACCATGCCGGTGCTGGCAGCCGGCGCCGAGAAATCGGCCGGCACGAGCCAGGCCGACATTCTGCGCTTCGTCGCCAGCGATGTGACCGGAGCCATCGTGCCCGCCTCCGGCCATTGGATCATGGAGGAAAACCCTGACGCCACCGTCAAGCTGATCACGGATTTCCTCGCCAGGTAACAACCTCGCGGAGCGGCCATTCCGGGCTTTGCCGAGACCGGTCTTGTAAGGCAAACCGAACCGGGTTGATTGGCCACAGCCCCCGGTCACCCCGCCGGCGCGTAGCGGCTGACCACCATGCCGCAGGCATAGGCCTTCGAGGCGAGCAGCCGCAGCTTCCCGAAACCGCCCTGGTCGAAGATGCGGCGGCCCGCGCCCAGCACGGCCGGGTTGACGAACAGCTGAAACTCGTCGACCAGCCCGGCCGCGATCAGCGAGGAAGCAAAACCGGCGCCGCCGAAGACGGCGATGTCGCCGCCCTCGCCGGCCTTCAGCGCCGCGACCTCACGCGGCAGGTCGCCGCTCACCACCGTCGTGCGTTCCCATCGCGAGGCCTTGAGCCTGTCGCTCGGCACCACCTTGTGCGCCTCGACGATGCGCCGGGCGAAGGCGTAGAACGGATCGGCCGGATATTTCCGCGCCGCATTGCCCCAATGGGTGAGATAGCCCTCCTCGGCCATCTTTCGGCTGAGCAGGATGGTGTCGATGCCGGCGAACACGGCATTGAAGTCCCGCTTCAGTTCGGCGTCCCAGCCATTGTCGTCGCCCCATTCCCAGAGCTGCCAGTCATGGTCCTCATTGGCGCCGACGAAACCGTCGACCGATATCTGCATCTGAAGGATCAGCTTTTTCATGTCTGGATGTGCTCCTCGTCTCAATCGCCAAAGTGGTTTACTTCTGGAACCATTGACGCGAAACCAAAATGATGTCAATAGTAAAGTGATTTAGAAAGGGAACCATAGACATGTCGACGCGCGAAAGATCCGGCTGCCCGATCAACCTGTCGCTCGAACTGCTCGGCGACCGCTGGACGCTGCTTATCATCCGCGACCTGGTCTTCGCCGGGAAAAAGCATTTTCGCGAGTTCCTGCAATCGGATGAAGGCATTTCCTCGCGTACGTTGGCCGAGCGGCTGCAGACGCTGCAGGACGAAGGCATTCTCACCCGCAGCGACGACCCGACCCACGGGCTGAAGGCGATCTACCGGCTGACCGAGGCCGGTATCGACCTGTTGCCGGTGCTGGCCACGCTCGGCGCCTGGGGCAGCAAGCACCGCAAGGCCGACGATGATCTCGCCCGCATCGCCGACGAACTGGCCGCCGGCGGCGATGCGGCGCTGGAACGGATCAAGGCAGCGCTGCGCGCGGAGCATGCTGGATAGGGGCGCGTGGCAGGCCTTCCGTCCAGGTGATCGGTTTAATTTTAGCGTTTCGTAAAACAATACGTAGAAACCCCTGCTGTAGTACCTGGTACTGATCTGACGAGGGGCGCTGTCGTGTTGAAAGACTTCTGGGCTTCGGAGCGCGGCAATTTCGCGCTGACCACGGTGATCGCGATGCTGCCGCTGATGCTTGGCGTGGCCGGCGCGATCGATCTGGTGGGCACGAGCGACGACGCCGACCACTTGCAGAACTCGCTGGACGCGGCGGGACTCGCCATCGGGACAAAATATTATTCCGGCATGGCGGCTGGCGACGTGCAGCAACTCGGCCAGAACTTCTTCACGGCCAATATGCGCGCCGCCGACCAGCAGGAATATTCGGGAAGCGTCGCAGCCCTCTCGAGCGCCGCCAGCGGCGGCCCCAGCGCCTACTATATTTCGCTTTCGTCCAGCATCAGCCGTCCCAGCTTCATCAGCGCCCTGCCCCCCTGGCAAGCCTCGCGCTCCACCATGGTCAAGATCGTGCCCGGTGCGCAGGCCTGCGTACTTGCGCTCGATCCTCATGCATCCGCTGCGGTCAACCTGCAAGGCTCGACCAACGTCGCGATGAACCATTGCGTGATCGCCGCCAACTCGGACGCGGCCGATTCCGTCAACAGAGGCGGATCTGCGCTGGTCAGCGCCAGCTGCGTTTCGACCGTTGGCGGCACGTCCGGCCTCTTGCCGCCCAACGCCAGCTTGAGTTGCGGCAATCCGCTCGAACATCAGTATGCGTCGTTTGATCCGCTGGCCAACGTCACCCCTCCCCCTTACACGCTTTGCCAGAACGCACCCAACGGCAAATCCATCACCCTTTCGCCCGGCACCTATTGCGACAAGACATGGTCGGGAAACATCACGCTCAATCCCGGCGTCTACATACTGCGTGGGGTCACCATAAAGCCCGGCGGAAATGGCAGCCTCACCGGCCAGGGCGTGACGATATTCCTGATGGAAGGCGCGCAAATCTACATCAACGCAAATGAACAGGTGACCCTCTCGCCGCCCACCAGCGGCACCTATGCCGGCATCACCATATTCCAGGATCGCGGCAATACATCGCCGCTGACACTGAATGGCGGGGCCGGCTCGGTGATCAGCGGCTTCATCTACGCACCGGACGCGCCGATATTCTACGCCGGCAACTCGGATATGAATTCCCAGGGCGACTGCATCCGGCTCGTCGGCGATACCGTGCAGATGACAGGAAATTCGGCCGTGCAGTCGGATTGCGCGGCGGCGCTCGGAAATCGCGAAATGTATGCGGGCCGCCTGATCACGCTTGTCAAATGAGCCGAGAGAGCCGGCCGCCGGCGGCAAGCCGTCTCTGGAAGCGATGAAGACGGCGTTGCGGGCTGGACATATTGGTTAGGCGGCGATGCTTTTCCAGGTTCAAGCGAAGCAGCTTTCTTCTCTAAGCCAGCGCCGCCCCTCACCTGCCTGCCGGCATCCTCTCCCCGTAGAGTTACGGGGAGAGGATCGCTCATCGCCGATTTCGCCAATCTGCGGGACGCCTTCAACAAATCCGTTCCTTGCTTGACAATGATCCCTTTTTGTTCTTCATTCGTTCGCATCTATCAGCAACTGCGGATGAGCGGTCGGGAATGGAGACGACAGCCACCATCCTGCATGCCGATCTCGATGCCTTCTATGCCTCGGTCGAGCAGCTGCTCGATCCGTCGCTGCGCGGCAAGCCGATCGCGGTCGGCGGCGGCGTGGTGCTGGCCGCCTCCTATGAGGCGCGCGCCTTTGGCGTGCGCGGCGGCATGCCGGGACGCAAGGCGCGCGAGCTTTGCCCGCAGCTGATCTTCGTCGGCGGCAATTTCAGCCACTACCAGCGGCTGGGCGACGCGGCGATCAAGGTGCTCGACGATTTCACGCCGGTGGTGGAGCGGATCTCCATCGACGAAGCCTTCGCCGATGTCGCCGGCTGCACGCATCTGTTCGGCCCGCCGGACGAAATCGCCAAAACCATCCGCCGCCGCGTGCGGGCCGAACTCGGCCTGCCGATCTCGATTGGCGTGGCCCGCACCAAGCATCTGGCCAAGATCGCCTCGCAGGTGGCCAAGCCCGACGGGCTGGTGGTGGTCGATCCGGGAACCGAGCTTGCCTTCCTGCACGACCTGCCGGTCTCGCTGATGTGGGGCGTCGGCCCGGCGACCAGGGCGCGGCTGGCCGAAATCGGCGTCGAGACCATCGGCCAGCTGGCCAGGACGCATAGCGGCGCGCTGACGCGACTGCTTGGCCCCGCCGCCGGCGAAAAGCTCGCCGCTCTGTCATGGAACCGCGACCCGAGAAAGCTGGAGACGAAGCGCCGCGCGCATTCGGCCGGCGCGCAATCGGCGCTTGGTCACAAGCCGGCCGTGGCGCGGGTGATCGTGCCGACTTTGCTGCATCTGGCCGACCGCGTCGCCAGCCGGCTGCGCGCCAAGGCGCGGCCCGGCCGCACGGTGACGGTGCGCGTGCGCTTTGCCGATCTCCGCGCCGTGACGCGCTCGATTACGCTCGACCAGCCGATCTCGGCGACCACCATGCTGGCCGAAATCGCCGGCGATCTCGTGCGCGGCGTGCTTGCCGACCACCCCCGGGAGAAGGTGATCTCGCTGCTGGCGATCTCGGTCTCGCATCTGGAGGAAAGCGCCGAGCTGCAGCTCGACCTGCCGCTCGGGCTTGCCGACGAGAAGCGCCGGCCCGGCACCCAGAAAGGCCTGGCACGCTTTGGCGCCGACCGCGCCATCGACAAGATCCGCGAGCGCTTCGGCAAGCAGGCGGTCGGCTACGGCGCCGTGGCGCTCGAAGCGGGACGTTCGGTGCCCGACGAATTCAGGGAACTGGCGGAAAAGGAGCTGTGAGCGGACGGCGCACCCGTCTCAGCCTCTGATCGCCCTACCCGTCTGCTGCAGCAGCTCAAACGCCGCGAAGCGCTTGGCGTGCCAGCCGGTCAGCGGCGCGTTGGGATGATAGGCTTCGCCGAGTCCCGACATGGCGGCCATGGCCGTCACCAGATCCTCATAGGCTCCAGCAGCGACTGCTCCGAGCATCGCCGAGCCCAGCAGCACCGGCTCCTGCGAGGTCGACGCCACCACAACCAGGCCGGTTGTGTCGGCCAGCAGTTGGCGGACCAATGGGCTTTGGCCCGCGCCGCCGCTGACGACGATCGTATCGACGGCAATGCCCTTTTCGCGCTCGGCGCGCACGATCTGGCGCGCGCCATAGCCAAGACCGCAGATGCCGGCGACATAGAGCGCGACCAGGCTGTCGAGACTGGTGTCGAGATCGAGCCCGGCGATCAGCGCATGTGCGTCCGGATCGGCGAAAGGCGCGCGATTGCCAAGAAATTCCGGCACGACATGGATGCCGCCGGCCAGCGCCGGCACAGCCGCCGCCCCGCCCCGGCTTTCGGCCAGCAGCGACAGCCAGACGCTGAGAGTGAGCCCTGCGCCTCGTGCTTTCTCCGTCGCTTCGCCGGCTGCCGGATGCAAACGCACCAGGTGGTCGATGGCCGCGCCTGCCGCCGATTGCCCGCCCTCGTTCAGCCATAGGCCCGGCACCATGGCCGAGAAATACGGACCCCAGACGCCGTCGACAAAAGCCGGCTCGGCAGTCGTCGACATGGTGCAGGCTGAGGTGCCGAAGACATAGGCCATGCGCGACAGAACACTGCCGGCTGCGCCGCGCGCGCCGACCGTGCCGATACCACCGGCATGCGCGTCGATCAGGCCCGCCGCTACGGCTGTTCCCTCGGCCAGGCCCAGCTCTGCGGCCGCTTGCGCCGTCAGCCCGCTGCCGAGTGCCGCACCGGCTGGCACGATCTCGGTGCCGATGCGCGTGAAGGCCTCGTCGGCGAGTGCCCCAAGGCCTATCTCGCGGAAATATCCCTCGTCCCATCGGTTTTCATGCGCGAGGTAGGTCCATTTGCAGGTCACCGTGCAGACCGAGCGGGCAAGGCTGCCGCTGGCACGCCAGGTCAGGAAGTCGGCGAGATCCAGAAACTGCCAGGCCGCGTCGAAGGTAGCAGGCAGGTTTTCGGTCAGCCACAGAAGTTTCGGCGTCTCCATTTCCGGCGAGATGACGCCGCCGACATAGTTCAGCACCGCCTCGCCACTGCGGTTGATGCGGCGCGCCTGTTCCGCCGCACGGTGATCCATCCACACGATGATGTTGCGCTCCGGATCGCCAGATGGGCCAACCGGCAGCGGCGCACCGCCTTCGCCCAGCACCACGAGCGAGCAGGTGGCGTCGAAGCCGATCCCGGCGATCGTCTCCGGCGCGGCGCCGGATTGGGCGACGGCCTCGCGCACCGCGGCGCACACCGCACGCCAGATGTCGCGGCTCGACTGCTCGACGATGTCGCCGGGCTCGCGCCACACCTTGATGTCCCGCTTGGCCGAGGCCAGCAGGGTGCCGGACAGATCGAACACCCCGGCGCGCGCGCTACCGGTGCCGACGTCGATGCCTATGTAATGGGGCAAGGAAAACCTCTGATTTCAGGGAGCAGCAGGTCGTAAGCAGTGAATGGACGGTGGTGAGGTGGAGCCCGGCTACCGACTACTCCTCAGAGATCATTGCTCTGCGGCAGGATCACGAGATCCCTGATGGTGACGTTCCTTGGCCGGGTCAGCATGAACATCACCGCTTCGGCCACTTCGCGCGGCTGCATCAGGCCACCGGCGGCGAGCTCTTCCTCGAGCTTTGCCTTCGGCCAGTCGTCGACCAACGCCGTCACCACCGGGCCGGGCGCCACCGCACCAACGCGCAAGCCGTGCCTGGCGACCTGCCGGCGCACCGTGTGGACAAAGGCCTGCACGGCATGCTTGGAGGCGGTGTAGATCGGCTCCCAGACCACCGGAACCAGTCCGGCGATCGAACTGGTGACGATGATGTCGCCGGTCTTGCGCTCGACCATGTGCGGCAGGACGGCCTGGATCGAGCGGAAGCAGGCGTTGATATTGAGGTTCAGCACGCGGTCCCAGAGGTCGGGATCGCCGTTCGCCACCTCGCCGCCGACATAGGCGCCGGCATTGGCGTGGAAGATGTCGAGCTGGCCGGCCTTTTCCAGGATCCGCGGCATCATCGTTGCAACGCTTGCCGGCTGCATCAGCTCGATCGACAGCGGGATCGCCTTCGGACCGAGTTCGGCACAGAGTGTGTTCAGCGTCGCCTCGGCGCGGTCGACCAGCACCACGGTGGCGCCTGCCGCCAGCATATGCCTGGCGCATTCCAGACCGATGCCTGAAGCCGCACCGGTGACGGCGGCAACTTTTCCGGACAGTTCTTCACTCATGTCTTCATTTCCTGTTGATGGGTTCAGGCTCGGCCATGAGAGACACGCGAGCGGCGTGCCAGCGAGTCGACGATGACTGCGATGGCAAGCACGGCGCCGGTGATCATGTACCGAAGCGACGAGGACAGATCGAGCAGCGTCAGCCCGCTGGCGATCGACTGGATGACGATGATGCCGAGCAGCGCCGAATAGGCACTGCCGCGACCGCCGAAGAGGCTGGTGCCGCCGATGACGGCGGCCGCGATGGCGTTGAGGTTGACGTCGCCGGTGCCGGCCTGCTGGCTGGCCGACGCAAGGCGGGCCGCCGATAGCACGCCGCCGAAAGCGGCCAGCATCGAGCACAGCACGAAGGCGCTGGAATAGATCTGCCCCACGTTGATGCCGGCACGCCGCGCCGCCTCGCGGTTGCCGCCGACCGCCGACATCGAGCGGCCCCATTTGGTCCGCGTCAGCGCGTAGTGCATGGCGATGACCAGGCCGACGAAAAGGCCGAACATCCAGGGAATGCCGCGTGCCTGGTTGAGATAGAAGACGATGAATTCCAGCACGAGCGTCATCGCCACGGCGCGCGTGATCAGGCCACCGCTCGACGGCGCCGACAAATTGGCGTCACGGCGGCGCGCCACGGTGCGCAGGCCGGTGACCAGCATGACGATGCCCGGCACGGCCGCCAGCCCGAAGGAAACCCATTTCGGCATCACCAGCAGCTGGCCGAAATTCACCAGGTTCGAGCCGTAAGGCAGGTTTATCGAGCCGGTCGATCCCAGGATGTAAAGCTGCAGGCCGAGTACCGCGAGCAGGCCCGCCAGCGTCGAGACGAAGCTCGGCATGCCCAGCCGGTTGAACAAAAGCGCATAGAGCGCGCCGATGAAGCCGCCGAAGGCGACTGCGGCAAGAATGGCGAGCGCCACCGGCCAGCCCTGGTTGACCCAAAGCGAGCCGACCAGTGCGGAGGCAAAGCCGCTGATCGAGCCGACCGACAGGTCGATCTCGCCGACCATGAGCACACAGACGATGCCGAGCGCGATGACGCCGACGGTAGAGCAGTCAAACAGCAGGTTGACCAGGTTGCTGCTCGACAGGAAGATCGGGTTGATGCTGGCGAACACAGTCCAGATGATGACCAGCCCGACGATGACCGGCAGCGAACCGAGATCACCGGAACGCACGCGATCGGAAAAGGCGCGGATGGTGCCACCCATCCCGGCCTCGTGCCTGACGCGCACATCGGCACGGTCGAGCGGCGCTGGAGCGGGCTTTTGGGCTTCAAGGCTCATGAGTGTTGCTCCTGCGTGTGATCCGGCCTCGCCTGCCGGCGCTCCGCACGCCGCGAAACCGAATTGTTCGACGCGCCGGTGATGGCGCTGACCAGTTCCTGGTTCGAGGCGTCGGGCGTGAAGATACCGTTGTTGCGACCAAGCCGGAGCACGACGATACGGTCGGCCACCGCGCGCACGTCTTCCATGTTATGGCTGATGATGACGACGCCGAGGCCGCGATCGCGCACGCGTTCGATCAGGTTGAGCACCTCGGCCGTCTGCGCCACGCCGAGTGCGGCCGTCGGCTCGTCGAGCAGGATGAGTTTCGGCTCGAGCAGCAGCGACCGCGCGATCGCCACGGTCTGGCGCTGGCCGCCCGACAGCGACGCCACCACCTCGCGCACGCTTGGGATGCGCGCCGACAGTTCGTTGAGCAGCGTCCAGGCGCGCACTTCCATCGCCACTTCGTCGAGCCGCAAGGGGTTGAGCTCGCGGCCGAGAAAGATGTTGGCGACGATGTCGAGGTTCTCGCACAACGCCAGGTCCTGGAACACGGTGGCGATGCCGAGCGTGAGCGCGGCACTCGGGTCGGCAAGCACCACCTGCTTGCCTTGAAAACTGATGGCGCCCGAACTTGGCTGATGCACACCGGCAAGGATCTTGACCAGCGTCGACTTGCCGGCCCCATTGTCGCCCACCAGCGCCACCACTTCGCCGGCATGCACGTCGAGGTCGATGTCGGTGAGCGCCGAGACGGCGCCGAAATTCTTCGAAACACCACGCAAGCTGAGCACCAGCTCGCCAGCCGGAACCGCCGGAGTATCGATCATGCCTGGAACACCTCTTCAAACCAGTTCGGAATATGCGCTGTCCGGCCACGGCCGGACAGCGCAGCAGGCAAAAGTCGCGGTCAGTTGATACCCAGCTTCTTGCAGCCTTCCGCGTAACGGTCGACGCACAGTTCAGCCGCGGTGTTGATCTTCTTGTCGATGATCTCGGCCTTCAGGTTTTCCTGCGTCACGACAGCAGGCGTGAACAGCTGCGAGGGGGTATCATACAGCGTCGTCTCGGCCTTTGGCGTCTCGCCCGAAAGCAGCTTCACAGCGACGTTCGCCGCCGCGGCCGCCACGATCTCGCTCGGCTTGGAGATGGTGTTGTACTGATCGCCTGCGATGATCAGCTGAAGCGCGGCGATCGTCGCGTCATTGCCGGTCACCGGCGGAACCGGGTCGACACCGGCGGCCTTGAAGGCAGCGATGGCGCCGCCGCCGGTGCCGTCATTGGCGGCAACCACGCCGAGGATCTTCGGACCGAAGCGGGTGATCTGGCCGCCTGTCCATTGCTGCGCCTTCGGCGGCGCCCATTCCGGCGTGTCGAATTCGGCCAGGATCTGGTAGCCGCTGTTGTCCAGTCCCTCATGGATACCCTTCTTGATCAGGCCGGCAGCCGCGTCGGTGGGTGAACCGTTGATCTGCAGCACACCGCCGGTGGCCGGGTCGACCTTGAGCGCCTTCAGATGGGCGACCAGCGAATCCGCGATGGCCTTGCCGATGCCTTCATTGTTGAACGAGACATAGAAGTCGGCCGGAGCGGTCGGGATCGGCCGGTCATAGGCGATGACCTTGATGCCCTGGCTTTGCGCCAGCTTGACCAGCGAGGCAGCGGCGGTCGAGTCGACAGGGTCGAGCACGATCGCCTTGGCGCCTTGCGAGATCACCGAGTTGAACTGCTGCTGCTGGCGCGAGACGTCGGCATCGGCGTTCTGGTAGATCACCTTGCAGCCCGGGCACAGCTTCTTCATCTCGGCGGTGAAGCCGGGATAATCGTGCTGCTCGTAGCGGGTCGAGGCCTGGTCGGGCATCAGGAAGGCAACCGTGGCATCGGTGACCTCGGCAGCACGGACGCTGGCAGCGGTGCCGGCCAGCAGCGACAGCGCGAGCGCCGCCATGCCGGTCGACTTTATTGAAATTCTGGTCATTCGGTCTTCTCCGTTTCTGGATATGGTTGTAAGAAGGTCGTTGACTGCTTTTGTGTATAGACGCGACCTTTCCTGGTCCCAATTGGTATTGGGACCAGGGCCGGGAGGCGGCCTTTCCAGGCTGCGCCGACATCCTCCTGGCGCGGAGGATTTCCCGGACAAGCGCTCTCCATCGCGGACCGCTTCCTTGCGGTCCACGTCCTCATGTCGAAAACTGTATCTCCTCCCTTGGCTCCTCCCGTTAAGCGGCTTTTCCCGCGTTGATATTGTCGGCCAGCAGGCGTCTGAAACGCGAGGGCGGCATGCCCTTCTCTGCCAGGAATTGCCGGTTGAAATTGGACAGGTTGTTGAAGCCCACCTCGTAGCAGATGTCGGTGATCGAGGCCTGCTCGTCGCTCATGAGTATCTGGCAGGCAAGATTGATGCGCAGCCGCTTGACATACTGCACCAGCGACATGCCGGTGTGGCGGCGAAACGAACGCGAAAACGCGCCGGTCGATTGCCCGGCGATGGCCGCAAGGTCGGCCTCATCGAACAGCTGCGTCAGATTTTCCCTGATATAGGCGAGTGCTTTGTTCATGCCGGCTGTCATGTAGCCGGAGGGGTCGGGCCGGTAACTGGCGCTGGCCAGCAGCCGGATTTCCTGGGCGCGGCTGAGCAGGCCCGCGATCATCATGAACAGCTCGATGCGGCGCACGCCCTGCGCCTGCATCATCTCTTCCATCAGCGGCGCCAGCTCCTTGTTGGTGCGGGCGGAAAACAGCACGCCGCGCCGCGATGCCTCGAGCAGCGGACCCAGCCCCGCGAGCTCCGGCAGAACATGCATGGCATCGCCGATAAAACTCTCCGAGAACTGGATGATGCGACCGCGCAGCGGAATGGAACTGTCGCGCGGAATGTCGCTGACCCAATTGTGCGGCAGGTTGGGTCCGGTCAGCACCAGATTGCCAGGCTCGAACTCGCCGATGAAGTCTCCCACGAAATACCGGCCGCTGGTGAAGATCACCTGATGAAGCTCGTATTCGGGATGGAAATGCCAGCGCACTGTGTGGAAGGGATAGCCGTGCGACCAGGCTTTGAAAGACTCACCGCGTCTGATCTGGACAACTTCCAGGTCCGGTTCCATGTCCGTTTCCTCCCGGGCCGGCACGGATCATTGCCGCATTCGGCCCCAATTCCCTAAACCGGCCGAATTGGTTTCGGCTCTGCATTTCGAAACCACGGTACCGGCTCGTTTGAGCAGGCGCCACCACGATTCAGGGCAACGGATGATACTTTTTTGACCGGGAGGGGATGCGGGGAAGCGATATTCGGACAGCCTTGCTGATTGCCGCGCAATGGTTCGCACCGGCACCGAGAGGGGGCCACCGCCTACCCTCGTCCTGGCGCGTTGCCGCGGTCGATCTGTAGGCCCAGATCACCAAGCCCGCGCCGCCATGCAAGTTCCGCGATCGTAGGCATGTGCGCCATCACCCGAGGCCCTGCTTCAGCAGCTGTTCGAAGTTCGCGCCGCCATGGCTGGCCAGAGCCGAATTCCAAGCAGTGTTCAGAGCCGTGCCGTGCCGAAAACCCGGTCCCAGAAAATCGACGTCACGCCGAAATTGGCGGTGTCATCGACATGGTGGTGCACCGCGTGGCGGCGCTTGAGCGTGTAAAGGTAGCTCGGATGGCTGGGGTGCCAGTGATGGATCATGTGGTGGACGCTGATGTACCAGAGATAGCCCAGCATCAGCCCGCAGCTCACCGCGCTCGCGGCCACGAAGCCGGAAAGCAACCAGACAGGCAGGAACGCGACCAGCGCATGGACGCCCAGGCTGAGCCAGGTCGGCGTGCCCACCGAGCTGCGCTCCTCGACATGGTGGCGGTCGTGCAGATCCCTGATCCAGGGAATGTGGTGAAGGACGAAGCGGTGCAGGACGTATTCGATCAACGTCCACAGGCCAAGGCAGACCAGCATCGTGCCGATCCAGTCCGGCGCGCTCTCTTCTCCGGCCTCGATCAGCCCGGCCACCCCCAATATGGCGATGACCAGGGGATAGACCACGAAGTCGCTGTAGTAGCCGATCAGACCCAATTGCATTCGGACGCCCCACTGACTTTCGACGCCAAAACGATGCTATCAGATTGCCGAACTCGCTGGTGAGGTGCAATGCAGATGCATCTGAAATAGCGTCGCAATTCCCTGGTGCAAGGATCGGCACCCATCATCCCGGACGAATCAGATGGCGGCCGAAGTCGCACCGGCGCCACAAACGGACATGCAAAAATGGCAAAACGCAGTGCGGGATTGCTGATCTATCATCGAAGCGATGGCGATATCAGGGTGCTTCTGGTTCATCCCGGCGGACCGTTCTGGGCGAAGAAGGACGATGGCGCCTGGTCGATCCCGAAGGGCCTCGTCGGCGAAGACGAGGATGAGCTCGCGGCAGCGCAACGCGAAACCGAGGAAGAGCTCGGCCTGAGAGTGGAAGGTCCATTCGAGCGTCTCGGCGACTACAGGCAGCCGGGCGGCAAGATCGTTGTGGCCTGGTCCGCCGAGACCAGAACCGGGATCGATGTGGCCACGATCAAGAGCAACATCTTCACGATGGAATGGCCGCCGCGGTCCGGGTCGATGAAAGAATTTCCGGAGGTCGACAGAGCGGGTTGGTTCAGCCTGCCCGAGGCCGAGGTCAAGATCCTTGCCGGCCAGCGGCCGATGCTGACGGATTTGTTAGCGCAGTTGGATGGCGCGTGATTGTCTCCCTGCCTTTTGTGGGGCCGAGGAGACCCGTGGCTCGCCCCGGCACCAGCGTGCGCGCATTCTCGCCATGGACGGAGAACCGCAATTCCTTTGGCCGCCTGCCGGACCATTCGAGCCCGGCTCTGTCGCGATGGATGCGCACGGACAGATCATTGTAGCGGTCGACGAAGTCTGGCTGGCCAGGATCGTGCCGCGTGCTGCGTCCGTCCAGCGCACCTCGCCGAACCGGGGAACCTCCTGCCAACAGCTGTTTCGCCACCGAGCCGATGACGGCGATCGTCTCGATCTCGGGAATGGGCGCCGCAACGGGCGCGACTTCCGGGATTGACGCGCATGTCTGCTCGCTGCAATGTCTATTAACCAGCTGTTAACCTTGCGACGGCGGAGATCGGGGGCACTTTGGAACCGTTTTTGGACGCGAACCTGCTGAATTGGGACGATCGGGCCGAAATACACGCGACCGACAGAACAGGCAGCTACCGCATCGAGAACGTGCTGGCTGGCGGATCCAATCTCTATGAGCTGGAAACGCGCGAGGTCGGAGACATTTTCGGCAAGGACATCGTCCATCTGCAATGTCATATCGGGCTTGACACGATCAGCCTGAGGAATCTCGGCGCGGGCAGCGTGACCGGCCTGGACTTTTCACCGAGGGCGATCGCTGCGGCGCGGGATTTCGCCTCCAAGGCAGGCAGTGACGTTCGCTTCGTGGAGGCGCCGCTATACGAGGCGGTCGAAGCGCTCGACCAGACCTATGACGTGGTCTACGTCACCTGGGGGTCGGTGAACTGGCTTGACGATGTCTTTCGTTGGGCGCGGGTGGTCGCCGATCTCCTGCGGCCCGGCGGCCGGCTGTACATGGCCGAGGGCCATCCCTTGATGTTCCAGTGCAATCGCAAGGCTGCCGCCCTCGAATTGAAGGACGACTGGCGAACGCCGGTGGCGCGACCGCTCGCCTGGAACGAGAAGCAGACCTATACCGGCGATGAACGAACCTTGAAGCATCCTCGATACTATGAGTGGATCCATCCGATCAGCGATGTGGTGAACGCGCTGATCGCAGCGGGGCTGACGCTCGATTTTCTCAACGAGCATGACACGGTTTCCTGGAAGCATTTTTCTTTCGCGGTGAGGGCCGGCAAGGATATGTACGGCCTGCCCGAAAAAACTGCAAAGATTCCAATGGCCTATTCAATTGGAGCAACCAAGCGCGGCGTCGGGACGTATCGGATCGTCCAGAAAAAAGTCGATAGCCACTAAGCCGCTATGTGGTGAGTGCTGGTGCGATTGCCCGCGCCAGCGCCCGAAGGCGCAAAAATTTTAAAGACTGTGAAGGCCAAAATTAAGTTATTGCGAACTAATATTCCCTTGATGAGGCTCACCCGGAGAGCCTGACAAGCACAGGGAATCTCGCCCTATTGGCTCTTTTCGCCAAAATGCTAGGCCGCGTAAGGGGGGCCGTGTTCTCGCCGGCAAGGATCCCGGTGGGGATTGCGATTGTGGTTATTGCCGTTTGCGCGGCGTTCGCGGACCATCAGAACAGGATCGTTGCGGATCAGGCCGCCCGCGTGGATGTGCTGGCCAAGGTCAATGTCATTCGCGCCAAGCTCGAAGGAAACATCAACGGCAACCTTCAGCTGGTTCGAGGTCTGGTCGCCGCGGTCACGACCGAACCATACATGGGAGAGCAACGCTTCACGGAACTTGCCAGCCGCCTGTTCAGCGAAGAGTCCCAACTTCGCAATATTGCCGGCGCGCCCGACCTGGTCATTTCCTTGATGTACCCGATGGCCGGCAACGAGAAGGCCATCGGTCTCGATTACCGCAAGAACGACCAGCAGCGCGCGGCTGCCCTGCGTGCGCGCGACGAGCGCAAGCTCGTTCTCGCTGGCCCGGTCGATCTGGCGCAGGGAGGACAGGCTTTCATCGGTCGATTCCCGGTATTCGTAAAAAGCGCGGGCAACACCGACCGGTTCTGGGGCATTGTTTCCGCGGTCGTCGACGTGCAGCGCCTTTACCAGGCGACGGGTCTCCTCGACAAGAATCTCGGGATTGACGTGGCGCTCATCGGCAGTGATTCCCCTGGCGCGAAGGGAGTCCAGTTCTTCGGTGACGAGAGGGTCATCAAAAACAATCCGGTGACGGCCGACGTTCTGCTCCCGTCGGGCTCCTGGCGGATCGCCGCCATTCCCAAGAACGGTTGGCCCGCCACTCCCGCCAACGCATGGCTGCTGAGGGCGATCATGGCGGCAGCGGCCGCACTGATCTTGATCCCCTTCCTGGCGGCAGGCCGCCTTATCGACGAGAGGCAGCGAAACTACTGGGAACTGCATCGGCTGTCGCGACGGCTGGAACTTGCTCTGGAGGCGTCGGCTATCGGAGTATGGGAGCACGACCTCGAAACCAACCATCTCACGTGGGACGATCGGGTCAACGAGATCTATGGCAGAGAGCCCGATGGCGGATCGCGCGGATATTCGGACTGGGCCGGAGCCATTCATCCTGCCGATCTGCCTGGCGCGCTTGCGGATTTCGACAAGGCAGTGGCCGGGCGAAGCACATATTCGTCGGAATACCGGATTGTTCGGCCGAACGGCGAAATTCGTCACGTCCGGTCCACGGCGATCTTCTACGAGATCGCAAACAATTCGCCTCGAATGGTCGGCGCGGAGTGGGACGTGACGGCAGACGTCTTGCTGAATACCGATCTGGTTCGCGCAAAACAGCTGACCGAGTCGAAAAATACCGAACTCGAGGCTGCCAAGGCGCGCATAGAACACATCGCCCTGCACGATTCGCTGACGGATTTGCCCAATCGGCGTTATCTGGACCAGGTGCTGGAAGATCATGCGGCAAAGGCCAGACTCGACGGCGGCTGCGCGGCGCTGCTTCACATGGATCTGGACCGCTTCAAGCACATCAACGATACGCTTGGTCATGCGGCGGGCGACGCAATGCTGGTACACGCGTCGTCCGTTCTCAAGTCCAACGTCGGCGACCGCGGTTTTGTCGCTCGGATTGGAGGAGACGAATTCATCGTGCTCTGCACCGTGCACGGCGATGTCGGCCAGGCCGCGGCGCTCGCCGACAACATCATCGAGCAGATGCGCAGACCTGTTTATTACCACGGCCATCAATGTCGGTTTGGCGTCAGCGTCGGAATTGCGATCGACAATGATAGAGACGCCGATGCCAGGCAGTTGCTGGTGAATGCCGATATTGCCCTCTACCGGGCAAAGACGCGGGGCCGCAACCGCTATGAATTCTTCAGTGGAGAACTGCAAAGCGAAATCGTCAACACGAAGAGAGTTGCCGACGAGATTCTAGCCGGTCTCGAGCGAGACGAATTCATCGTATTCTACCAGCCTCAATTCGATGCAAAGACCCTGGAGATCGTCGGCGTTGAAGCGCTGGCGCGGTGGAGGCATCCAGAGAAGGGGATTCTGACGCCTGACGCTTTCCTGAAGACCGCTGAAGAACTGAACGTCGTGTCGGAGATAGACCGGAAAGTCCTCCAGCAATCGCTTGTGGATTTCGAAGCGTGGTCCGCCGACAAGATCGGTATTCCGCGCGTGTCAGTCAACGTATCGGCACGACGCCTTCAAGACGAGGAACTCCTGAAGAGCTTGCGTGACCTCAACATCAGAAAAGGGACTTTTTCCTTTGAACTCGTCGAGTCGATCTTCCTCGACAACAACGATGATCTGGTCACATGGAACGTCGAGCAGATCAAGGAACTCGGCATCGACATCGAAATCGACGATTTCGGCACCGGTTATGCCTCTATTGTCAGCCTGCTCAAATTGCAGCCTCGCCGCCTGAAGATAGATCGTCAGTTGGTGGACCCTATCGTGAACTCACCCCAGCGACGGCAGGTCGTCTCGTCGATCATCGAAATCGGCAAATCCCTAGGTATCGAGATCATAGCCGAAGGCGTCGAGACGATGAAGCACGCACGTGTGCTCAAAGGGCTTGGCTGCGACATATTGCAAGGCTACGCATTCGGGCACGCAATGGATTCCGACCGGCTGAGAAGCTTTGCTCGATCTCGACGGTTGCCCGTGGCAAGCTAGAGCAATTCCAGGAAAAGTGCGTAGCGGTTTTCCGTCCGGAATTGCGTATCAGAAAGCGTCGTGCGCCTCAGCCAAACCGCGCAGCCGTCCACGCCCCGCCCGCCGCGTTCGACTCCACCGCCGCGGCGACGAACTTCACGCCGCGCGCGCCGTCGACGACATCGGGAACCCGCGCCGCGTGCGCCGGATCGACCACGCCGCCCGACCGATGCGCGCGGATGATGTCGGCGGCGTCGCGGTAGAAATTGGCGAAGGCCTCGATATAGCCCTCGGGGTGCGCCGCCGGCATGCGTGAGACGCGCCGGCTTTCCTCGGTCGAGCCATGGCCGCCGCGCACCAGCGTGCGGGTTTCCTCGCCATATCGGGAGAAGCGCAATTCCTCCGGCCGGCCACCAGACCATTCGAGGCCGGCTCTGTCGCCATAGATGCGCACGGAGAGGTCGTTATAGTGGCCTGGCGACGTCTGGCTGGCCAGGATCGTGCCGCGCCCCCCACCCGTCCAGCGCACCAGTACATGCGCGTTGTCGTCGAGCCGACGCCCCGGCACGGCGGTGAACAGGTCGGCCGACACAGCCTCGGCCTCGCGGCCGCTGATGTAGCTCGCCAGGTTGAAGGCATGGACGCCGATATCGGCCAGCACCGCCGACTGCCCTGCCCTTGCCGGATCGGTGCGCCATTCCGCCTGCTTCTGGCCCTCGGCGTCGATCGGCTTGGTCAGCCAGTCCTGGATATAGGCGCCATGCACGGACACGATGCGGCCGAGCTCGCCCGCCATCACCATTTCGCGCGCCTGCCGCACCATGGCGTAGCCGGTGTTGTTGAGCGTGACGACGAAGCGCCGCTTTTTCGCCTTGGTCAGCGCCACCAGCGCCTCGGCGTCGCCAAGCGTGGTCGACAGCGGCTTGTCGCAGATGACGTCGATGCCGGCCGCGAGGAAGGCTGTCGCGATCGGCGCGTGCAGATGATTGGGCGTGACGATGACGACCGCCTCGATGCCGTCCGGCCGCGCGGCTTCCGCCCTGGCCATGGCGTGGTAGTCGGCATAGCTGCGCTCCGGCGCGATGCCGATCTCGGCGGCCGAGGCGGCGGCATTCTCCGGATCGGACGACAGCGCGCCGGCAACCAGCATGATCTGGTCGTCGAGCCGCATGGCGAGGCGATGCACGGCGCCGATGAAGGCATTGCGCCCGCCGCCGACCATGCCGACCCTCAGGCGCTTCCCCGCCGATCCGTCCGATGTTGCGTAGACCATGTTGTTCTCCTCCGGCTATCTAGCCAATTCCTCGGCATAAAAGGTTTTGGGTCAGTACCCACCGTCGAGTTCTGTGGTGCCCCTCTCTGTCCTGCCGGACATCTCCCCCACTTGGGGGGAGATTGGCAACGTCAACTGCGGCGCCTTCATGCGATGGTGGTAGTTGGCGAAAGTAGAGGCGACGTCCGATCTCCCTCCTTGTGGGGGAGATGTCCGGCAGGACAGAGGGGGGCGCCGTAGAGCACCACCTTTGAACCGTTCGCATCCAAGACCACAATTCGCCATCGAACAGGATTTCCAATTTCCATATTGTAAAACGATCGTGCCGCGCTAGCCTGAAATCATGAGCGGGGCGCGCAAATCATCCGGTCGATCCAGTGCCGACGAGGCCGCGATGCGCAAGCGCGGGCGCTCGCTGGCGGCATTGGGCTATATCCAGCCGCAGACCTATGAGGAACTGCGCGCGGTGCTGTCGTCAGGCACCGTGCATTTCCCAAAGCGGCTGCGCCAGGCGGCGATTTTCCTGTGGCAGCATCCGAGCGACGTCGCGCTCGGCACCATCGCGCAGGTGGCGGCACAGGCCGGCGTGCAGCCCTCGACGCTGGTGCGCTTCGCGCAGATCTTCGGCTATTCCGGATTTTCCGATTTCCAGGGCCTGTTCAAGGAGCATGTGAAGGGCTCGTGGCCGGAAGGGCGTGGCGAACAGCGCAGCGAGGCCGAGCCCAATGCTCGGCTGCATTTCCTGCACGGCATGGTCGGCGCCTCGCAAGCTTCGCTTGGCCGCATCGAGGCCGGCTTGGACGTCGGGAGTTTCGAGAAGATGGTGATGCTGCTGGCCGCCGCCGACCTGATCTATGTCATCGGCTCCAAGCGCGCCTTTCCCGTCACCGCCTATCTGTCGCTGACGCTCTCGCAACAGGGCGTGCGCAACGTGCTGGTCGACAATATCGGCTCGACCGCGCTTGACCAGGTCGGCTGCATCGGCAGCCGGGACGCCGTGCTGGCGGTCTCCTTCAGCCCCTACAATTCGATCACGCCCGACCTCGTCGCCGTGGCGCATGAGCGCAAGGCCCGCATCGTCACCATCACCGACAGCACGTTCAGCCCGCTGACCCGGCTGTCGGACAGCTGGCTGGAGGTGGTGGAATCCGACTTCGCCGGCTTCCGCTCGCTGGCCGCCTCGCTGGCGGTCGGCATGGCGCTGGTCCATGGCGTGGTGGCGCGGCGCGGCAAGTAAGCTGCTTCTGGATTGTAGCCCTTGTGGCGGAGGTCGCTAATTGCCAAAGTCAGCGCCGCCCCTCATCGCCCTGCCGGGCACTTCTCCCCGTATAGTGACGGGGAGAAGGGGCAGGCCGCAGCGCAGGCCACCTTCTTGCGACGCTGGGGATTGGCGAACCGGCGGTGAGAGCGCCCCTCTCCCCGCTCTGCGGGGAGAGGATGCCGGCAGGCAGGTGAGGGGCAGCGCCAGCTAACAGCGATTGACTACCGGGAACCATCCTTCCATATTTCAAAAAATAGAAACTTTGTTCCGGGAGGAGGAATGGAGATCCGGCTCGACGGCAAGGTGATTTTGGTCACCGGGTCGACGCAGGGCATCGGCCGCGCCATCGCCGAGACGCTGGCGCGCTCCGGCGCGGCGGGCCTTCTGGTCACCGGCCGCGACAAGATGCGTGGCGACGCCGTGGCGGCGGAGCTTTCGCAATTGGGCACGCCGACCGTCTTCGTCGCCGCCGACCTTGCGGATCCGCAAGCCCCTGCCCTCCTGGCGCAATCCTGCATAGAGCGGTTCGGCCGCATCGACGGTCTCGTCAACGCCGCCGGCCTCACCGACCGTGCCTCCTTCCTCGATGCCAGCCTCGACGACTGGGCCTCGTTGTTCGCCGTCAATGCCCGCGCGCCCTTCTTCCTGATGCAGGCGGTCATCGCCGACATGAAGAAGCGCGGACAGGGCGGCGCTATTCTCAACATCCTGTCGATCAACGCGCATTGCGGCGCGCCCGAACTCGCCGTCTATTCCGCCACCAAGGGCGCGCTGGCGACGCTGACCAAGAATGCCGCCAACGCCCACCGTTTCGACCGCATCCGCGTCAACGGCATCAATGTCGGCTGGACCGACACGCCCGCCGAACGCGTCATGCAGGCCGAGACGCTCGGCCACGGTCCGGGCTGGCTCGACGCCGCCAATGCCGCGCAGCCATTCGGCAGGCTGCTGACGCCACACGATATCGCAAATCTTGCCGTCTTCCTGCTTTCCGACGCCGCCGGCCCGATGACCGGCGCCGTGATCGATCAGGAACAGTCGGTGATCGGGGCAAACCGGTGAACACTTCGCCTGAAACGCTCGGGCCTGAGTTGCTGGAGAGGCTTCCCGCCACCGTCCAGAGGCCGGCCTACGACCGCGCCGCGCTCCAACCCGGCATGGCGCATCTGGGCGTCGGTGCCTTCCACCGCTGCCACCAGGCCGAATACACCGACGACCTGCTTGCGCTTCAGTTCGACCGCTGGGGGATAGTCGGCATCAACATCCGACCGCCTCATCTCGCCGGGACGCTGGGCCGCCAGAGCGGGCTCTACACCAGGCTGATCCGCGAGAACGACCATGTCGAGGCGCGTGTCATCGGCAGCATCGTGGAGGTGGTGGACAGCCAGGACGACGCGGCACCCGCGCTCGACGTGCTCTCCTCGCCCGACATCGACCTGGTGACGATGACGGTGACCGAGAAAGGCTATTGCCATGTCCCGTCGACTGGTGAACTCGACCTCGGCCATCCCGACATCGCCCACGACCTTGCCAACCCGGAGACACCGCGCAGCGTGCCTGGCATCCTCACGCGGGCGCTCGAACTGCGCCGCGCCGCGCATGGGCGGAAGCTGACGCTGCTCTCCTGCGACAACATACCGACCAACGGCGTCATCCTGGAGACCGTGGTGCGGATCTTTGCCGAACGGCGCGGCAATGGTCTCGCCGAGTGGATCGCGGCCAACGCCGCCTTCCCCTCCGCCATGGTCGATCGGATCGCGCCGGCGGTGACGCAGGACGATCTCGACAGCGTCGAGCAATGGTTCGGCTATCATGACGGCGCCGTCGCCGTCGGCGAGCCGTTCCGGCAGTGGGTGATCGAGAAAAAGTTCGCTGGTCGCATGCCGCGCTGGGATCTGGTCGGCGCGACCTTCGTCGACGATGTCACGCCGTTCGAGCATCTCAAGATGCGGGTGCTGAACGGTGCGCAGACGACGCTCGCCACGCTCGGCGTGCTGGCCGGGCTCGAACACACGTCAGATGCCATCGCCGACCCGCTGCTGTCGGTCTTCGTGCGCCGCATGCTGGTCGAGGAGACACTGCCGACGCTGATGCCGGTGCCCGCCATGGAGCCGTTGGCCTATGTCGAGCAGAGCCTGGGCCGGCTGAAGAACACCGCGATCCGCCACCGCAACCACCAGATCGCCACCGATGGTTCGCAAAAGATCGTCCAGCGCCTGCTCAATCCGATCCGAGACCGGCTAAGCCGGGGCGCCAGCGTCAGACTGCTCTCGGTGCCGGTCGCCGGCTGGATGGCCTATCTGATCCAGGCCTCGGAATGCTTCGGCAAGCTCTGGCCGGTGTCGGATCCCTATGCCGGCAAGGTCGCCGCGATCGCCGACGCCACCGGCCGCGATGCGCCGGCGCTGGCTTCGGCCATCCTGGCCATCGACACGATTTTCGACCCCGGCCTTTCCGCGAACGCTGCATTTCGCGAGGCCGTGATTTCGGCGCTGGGCGAGCTGCTTTCCGGCGATCCAATGGCAGCCGTCCGGCACAGTCTTGAACAAGATGAGGTCGCGAGGTTGAAGCGATCCAAACAATCGGCATTATAGGCATCGGTCGTGAGCCACGGCCAGGGGAGGCATGATGAAACTTGGACTGCTCACCGCACCCTTCGCGGAGATGCCGCTTGGCGATGTCGCCGGCTGGGCCAGCTCGGTCGGCTTCGAGGCGCTGGAAATCGCCTGCTGGCCGAAATCCTCCGGCGCCAGCCGCCGCTATGCCGGCACCAGCCATATCGACGCCGCCTCGACCTCGCCCGCACAGGCCAGGGAGATCGTCGCCTCGCTGGCGGACAAGAACATTTCCGTTTCCGGCCTCGGCTATTATCCCAACCCGCTGCATCCCGATGCCGCGCACCGCGAGGCGGTTATTGCCCATCTGAAGAAGGTGATCGTGCTGGCCGCCAATATGGGCGTGCCGGTGGTCAACACTTTCTGCGGCGGCGATGCCTCCAAGCCCGTCGATGTCAACTGGCAGGACGCGCTGAAAATCTGGCCCGAGATCGTTGCCTTCGCGCGCGGACATGGCGTCAAGCTCGCTTTCGAGAACTGCCCGATGATCTTCAGTTACGACGAATGGCCGGGCGGTCACAACATCGCCTATTCGCCGCAGGTCTGGCGCCGGATCCTGGAGACCTGGGGCGGCGATATCGGCATGAATTTCGACCCCTCGCATCTGGTCTGGCAGATGATCGACCAGGCCCGCTTCATCAGGGAGTTCGGCCCCTACATGCTGCATGTCCACGCCAAGGACCTGATGATTGATCATGATGGTTTGTACGAGCGCGGAATCCTATCGGCTGGCATAGGCTGGCAGGTGCCGCGCATGCCGGGGCTGGGCGATGTCGACTGGAGCGGCTTCTTCTCCGGACTCTATCGTGCCGGTTATGACGGATCCATCATCATCGAACACGAGGACAGGCGATTTGAAGGCAGCGACGATCAAGTGAAGCGTGGCTTCCTGCTTGCCCGCGACGTGCTGCGCCCCTTCGTCAAATGAATTAAAGCGCGCTGCGTGACTCAGTTTGTCAGCGGCGTGCTTTAACGAGTTGAACTGGAACTGAAAAACAATGTGGAGGAGTACTGAAATGAAGAAAACCCTGACCATGGTCCCGCTGCTTGCGGGTGCTGCCCTGCTGGCTTCGGTGGGCGTCTCGTCCGCCGCCGGCAAATACACGATCGGCATCTCCAACACCGTGCAGGGCAATGGCTGGCGCGAGGAGATGGTCTGCGCCATGAAAGCGCAGGCGCTGGCCTCCGGCGAAGTGGCAAAACTCAACATCGCCCACCGCAACACCGATGCCGCCGGCCAGTTGGAAGACATCCGCAACCTGATCAGCGCCAAGGTCGACGCCATCGTCGTCAACCCCGCCGATCCGGCCGGCATCAAGGCGGGGCTTGAGGAAGCCACCAAGGCCGGCATCGTCGTCGTCGCCGTCGACCAGGCGGTCACCGAACCATCGGCCTACATCATCTCCAACAACCAGGAACAATATGCCTATCTCGGCGCCAAGTGGCTGTTCCAGCAGATGGGCGGCAAGGGCGAAGTGTTCTACATGCGCGGCGCGGCCGGCGCTTCCGCCGACAGCGATCGCGACAAAGGCTTCAAGAAGGCGCTGGCCGAATTCCCCAATGTGAAGGTCGCTCAGGAAGTCTTCACTGGCTGGCAGCAGGACCAGGCCAAGCAGCAGATGCTGTCGTTCTTGGCCACCGGCACGCCGTTCAACGGCGTGTGGACCTCGGGCATCGACAACGTCATCGTCGACGCCCTGGTGGAATCGCAGGCGCCGCTGGTGCCGATCGTCGGTGCCGACAATGCCGGCTTCGTCGGCCAGTTGAGCTCGGTCAAGGGCCTCGTCGGTGCGGCGGTGACCAATCCCGGCTCGATTGGCGGTGCCGGCGTCACACTGGCGCTGCAGATCCTCGACGGCAAGAAGCCGGCGGAGCACACCGTGCTGGTGCAGCCGCAGCTGTGGGAAAACGCCACGGAAGAAGGCAAGGCCAAGCTGAAGGCCGCCGCCGACCCCTCGCTCAGCCCCGAATGGCCGGTCTCGATCATGATCCCGGACTGGACGACCTACACCAAGGACCAGATCGTCGCCTGCAAGGGCCCGGGCGAGTAGTTGGGCTGCTTTGAATTGCATAGCGAGAATGGCGGTTGCCATTCTCGCTATGCAGGGTTTGATAGGTTAGCGCTCCACGCCGCCCCCCTCTGTCCTACCGGACATCTCCCCCACAGGTGGGGAGATTAGCTGCGACTTCGCTTTCGCCACTTTTCAACGGTGCAAGGCGAGAGCCGGCGCCGGAACTGTCAATCTCCCCCCAAGTGGGGGAGATGTCCGGCAGGACAGAGGGGGGCGCCGTGGAGCACCGGCGTTAGCTTCTGGAACGAGACCCGAACGATTTGATTACCAATCCCCTCCTCGACGCCTCCGGCGTCGCCAAGAATTACGGCGCGGTCGCCGCGCTGCGCAATGCGTCGCTGTCCGTGCTACCGGGCGAGGTGCATGCGCTGATGGGCGCCAACGGCGCCGGCAAGTCGACGCTGGTGAAGATCCTGACCGGAGCGATTTCAGCCAATGCCGGGCACATCCTGATCCGTGGCGAGGCCCGCGACATACGCTCGCCCGCCGCCGCGCGCCGCGCCGGCCTGCTGCCTGTCTACCAGGAGCCGTCGCTGATCCCCGATCTCGACGTGCTGTCCAATCTGCGGCTCACCGGCACGCCTATCGAGCCGTTCCGCGCCTGGGTGCGCGAACTCGGCATTGCCGATCTCGACCTCCGCGACACCGCGCGCGACATTCCGCTGGCCATTCTGCGCGTGCTCGACCTCGCCCGTGCGCTCGCCGTCGAGCCCGATGTGCTGCTGCTCGACGAGATGACGGCGGCACTGCCCGCCAACCTCGCCGAAAAAGTGCTGGAAGTGGTGCGCCGCCAGGGCGATAGCGGCCGCGCCGTGATCTTCATTTCGCACCGCTTCGTCGAAATCTCGGCGCTGTGCGACCGCGCCACCGTGCTGCGCGACGGGGCAACCGTCGGCGTCGTCGACATCGAGCCGGGCGTGGAAGAAAAGATCGTCGAGCTGATGCTCGGCACCCGCATCGTCAAGACCCACGTCGCCGCCCGCACCGCCGCCCAGAAGGCAGCGCCCGCCCCTGCCCGCCCCCGGCTTGCCGTACGCAATCTGCGCGTCGGCACCAAGCTCAGCGACGTCTCCTTCGATCTCGCCGATGGCGAGGTGGCCGGCGTCGTGGCACTGGAAGGCCAGGGCCAGGACGAATTGTTCGCAGCCCTTGCCGGCTCGATCAAGCCATCTGGCGGCACGATCGAGGTCGACGGCCAGCCGGCGAAGTTTTCTCACCCCATCGACGCCATCCGTGCCGGCATCGCCTATGTGCCGGGCGATCGTTCCGAGGCGCTCGCCATGCAGCGTTCGGTGCGCGAGAACATCGCCCTTCCCTTCAGTGCGGCTCTTCGCAACTGGGGGCCTATTCGTATGCGCAGGGAGCGCGCCACGGTACTCAGCGCCATCCAGCGGCTGCAGATCGACACCCGTGCGCAAGGCGAGGTGCAGCGCCTGTCCGGCGGCAACCAGCAGAAGGTGACGATCGCCCGCTGGATCGCCGCCGATGCCCGCACCATCCTGTGCTTCGACCCGACGCGCGGCATCGACGTCGGCACCAAGCAGGAGATCTATAAATTGCTGCGCGAGCTCGCCGGCCACGGCAAGTCGGTGCTGTTCTATACGTCCGAACTGGAAGAGGTGCAGCGCGTCTGCGACCGCGTCATCGTCATCTTCGGCGGTCGCCTCGTCGACATCTTCCCGGTCGAGGAGGCCGACGAGCCGGCGCTGATGCGCGCCGCCTACGGCCTGCCGCGCGGCGCCAAGGCCGATATCGGCATTCTGGCTGATCCCTCGGCGAATCCATCGGATTCGACGTCGGCCAATGTCTCCGATACGCCGGAGGCCGCGCCATGAGCCATTTCCTGCGCCGTCAGGGCTGGGTGATTGGCCTGTTGGCCCTGCTGATCGTTCTGTTCATTGTCACCAAGCTGATCCAGCCGGGCTATGGCAGCGGCGATTTCGGCTCGCTGGCGCGCGCCGTTTTGCCCTACGCTTTCGCCGTCGCCGCGCAGACCGTGGTCGTCATCGCCGGCGGTATCGATCTGTCGGTCGCCGCCATGATGGCACTGACCAGCGTCACCGCCGCCTCGATGATGGCGGGCGCATCGGAAGAATACGCGCTGTTCGTCGTGCCCTTCGTGCTCGCCATGGGCTTCGTGCTCGGCGCGCTCAATGGCCTGCTCATCGTCGTCACCCGCGTGCCCGACATCGTCGTCACCCTCGCCATGCTCTTCGTGCTGCAGGGTGCCGCCCTCCTGGTGCTCGAAGCGCCCGGCGGCGCGGCCGCCGAGTGGCTGAAGGCGCTGATCTCGGGCACCGTGCCGATACCGGGCCTGTCCGACGCCATCGACGCCTGGGTCCCGAAGGCGCTGCTGGTGCTGATCGTCTGCCTCGCGATCATCTGGATACCGCTTCGGCGCTCGCGCCTTGGCCTGTCCATCTACGCCATCGGCTCCAGCGAACTGGCGGCGTTCCGCAGCGGCGTACCGGTCAAGCGCACTCGCATCGTCGCCTATGCGCTGTCGGGCCTGTTCGCCGCCTTCGGCGGACTGGCGCTGACCATGAGCACCGGCATCGGCGCCCCCATCCCCGGCCCTTATCTCCTGGCCAGCGTCGCCGCCGTCGTACTGGGCGGCGTGGCACTCGGCGGCGGCAAGGGCGGCCTGCTCGGCCCCATCGTCGCCGTCTTCGTGCTTCGCCTGGTGCGCACAGACCTGACGCTGCTCGCCATCGACCCCAACGTCACCGCCATCATCGAAGGCCTGATCATGGTCGCCGTGGTGATGTTCGGGGCGTTCATCACGATGCGGGGGCGGCAATGATGAAGGGTGTGATGCTGGCGGAGCGGGATGTCGGCGATCCTTCGCGCCCCCCTCTGTCCTGCCGGACATCTCCCCCGCCAGGGGGGAGATTGGCAGCTTCGGCGCTCCGCTCAATCTTGCAATGTGGACAATTGACGAAAGCCGCGATGACAGCTGATCTCCCCCCAAGTGGGGGAGATGTCCGGCAGGACAGAGGGGGGCGCCGTAGAGCGCCTTCCTCCAAGAATACCATCGGCCCAACCCCATCGCGAGGCCCCGCCGCATGAGCACCACCGCGATCACGCCCCAGCCCGTTCCCTTTGGCCGCCGGATAAAGCGCTTCATGGCCGACCGGCCGCTGGTCATCCTGCTCGTCATCCTGGTGGTGATCCTGCAGATCCTGCGCCCCGGCATCGTCAACGAGCGCTGGATCGCCAACACCATCAAATTCGCCATTCCGCTGGCGATCCTCGCCGGCTGCCAGACCATGACCATGCTGACCGGCGGCATCGACCTGTCGGTGGGCACCGTGGCGACGATGAGCGCCTTCATCATGGCGACGCAAATCGTCAACCAGGACCCTGCCGTGGCGTTCCTGCTGGCGATGATGCCGGCGGTGCTGATCGGCCTGGTCAACGGCATCGGCGTCGGCGTCTTCCGCGTCCACCCGCTGATCATGACGCTGGGCACCAGCCTGATCGGCACCGGCTGCCTGCAGGTCTACCAGCGCACGGTGATCGCGTCGGGCGCCAGGATACCGGATTTCCTCAACTGGCTGGGCACCGGCGTCACCTGGGGTTTCCCAAACGCCCTGCTGCTATACGTGCCGCTGGCCGCCCTCATCGTCTTCACGCTGGCGCGCACCGGCTTCGGCCGTCTGCTCTACGCCGTCGGCGACAATGAGCGCGCCACGCGCCTCTCCGGCGTGCAATACTGGCAGGTGATCACCGCGCTCTACATCACCTCGAGCGTGCTCGCCGGCATAACCGGCCTGCTCTATATCGGCCTGATCAAGGCCCCGTCCCTGTCGCTCGCCGAACCGCTGGTTCTGCCCTCGGTCGCCGCCGCGGTGATCGGCGGCACCTCCATCTTCGGCGGCCGCGGCGGCTACACCGGCACCATCATCGGCGCACTCATCCTGACCGTTTTGACGACGCTGCTGACGATCTTGCAGATGCCGGAAGGTGCGAGACGGATCCTGTTCGGGCTGATCGTGCTGTTCGTGACGGCGGCGTATCTGCGGATTGTGGAGGAGCGATAGAGAACAAACGGCTGATTCGAGCCGGAAGCCGACACCTGCCGCCCGATGGCTGCAATTCGCGAGGGGCGGTGCAGGCCCGGATCACGCGTTTGTTTGACGCCTTGGCCTTAAATGCCTTGCTCTTGGGCTTGGAAATGTCGCGTTATCCCGTTCTTAGGACACCAAGGAACAGATCCATGCGCAACATCTTGCTCGCAGCTGCTTTCATCGCCGCCTCCGCCACGCTTTCGAGCACCGCCTGTGCCCATGCCCATCTGGAAGCTGCCCAGCCGCCGATAAACGGCACGGTGAAAGATGCTCCTACCGAACTTGATCTCAAATTCAGCGAGGAGCTCAACCTGAAGTTCACCGGCGTAAACGTCACCGGACCGGACAAGAAGCAAGTCGAGACCGACGGCGACATGCTGATGGACGGCGACAAGACGTTCATGGTCGATCTTCCCGCCGGGCTCGCCGCCGGCACCTACAAGGTCGAGTGGCATGCGCTGTCGCGGGACGGCCACAAGACGCATGGCGACTACAAGTTCACCGTGAAGCCGTGATCGATCAAAGGGGCCCACGATCATGCCCCCTCTTTTCGCTTTCGTGATGACGGACCGCCCAATGTTGCCTCCCCCGGCCGCCCGATGATGCCGGACACTTTCCTCATGGCCTGCCGCTTCGTTCACGATGCGGCGCTGATGATGCTCTGGGGCGGCTTCGGCTACCTTGCGGCGCTTGTGCCTCGGCGCCTGGCCGGGCCGATCGCCGACCGGCTGGCTGGTTCCCGCCTCGTTGCGGTCGGGCTTGCGCTGGCCACCACGCTTCTCGCCCTGCCGATCCAGACCGCCATGATCGGCGACGGCTGGACCGATGCGGTGAACGGGCGGGTACTGACCGATGTGCTGATGACGACCAGCGTCGGAACGGCATGGCTGGCGCAGCTCGCGGCTGTCGTCATCCTTGTCTTTTCGCAATTGTCTCCTGCCCGCTTCAAGACGGCGGCGACCGCCGGCGCGGCAGCGCTCTGTCTGGCGGCGCTCGCCTTCAGCGGACATGCGGTCATGCAGGACGGCTGGCAAGGCGTTGTTCATCCGCTCAACGACGTCCTGCACGTGCTTGCCGCCGGCGCATGGATAGGCGCGCTGCCGCCGCTGCTCATTGTGCTCGCGCAATTCGGCCAGCCGCCCTTCAAGGCCGACGCGACGGTGGCGCTGCGCCGCTTCTCGACCGCCGGCCACTGGGCTGTCGCGCTTGCGATCCTGTCCGGTATCGGCAATAGCCTGTTCATCGTCGGCTGGCCACTCGGCATCTCCCCTACCTACCGGGCGCTGCTGACGGCAAAGATCGTCGTCGTCTTCCTCATGACGGCGGCAGCGATCCTCAACCGCTATTGGTTCGTGCCGCGCCTCGGCCGACATCGCGCCTCCGCCCTCGCCGCAATCCGGACAGGCACGCTGGCCGAGATAGGCCTCGGCCTTGCCGCGATCTTGCTCGTCTCGATCTTCGGCTTGCTCGATCCGATTGGCGGGAACTGATCGAGTCGCCTCACCATGGCGAGAAGCTCAGAGCACCCATTGCAAGACCAGGCCCAGGACACAGAGCGACATGACCAGCGTGGATAACCATCCAAGCGTGCGTAGCCAGCCTTGCACGGGGAATTCTCCCATGATCTCCCGGCGATGCGTCATCTGCATCATGACCGCCATCACCGGCACCGCACAGACGCCATTGATCACGGCACTCCAGTAAAGCGCCTTGATGGGGTCGATCGGTGTAAACATGATCCCCATCCCCAAGGCCCCGGCGCTCGCCAGGGTGGCGTAGAAGGCGACAGCTTCCTTGGGCCGGCGCTCAAGACCGACTGGCCAGCGAAAAGCTTCACCCACCGCATAGGCGGCTGAGCCGGCGAGGACAGGCACCGCGAGCAGCCCGGTGCCGATGATTCCAGCGGCAAAGATTATGAACGCGAAACGGCCGGCCACCGGCTCCAAGGCCTTTGCGGCGTCTGTCGAAGAACCGATATCCGTCACCCCGGCCTTATGCAGGGTCGCGGCGCTGGTGATGACAATGGCGATCGCGATCAGATTCGAGAAGGCCATTCCCATCAGCGTGTCGGCACGGATGCGTGAAAATGCCGGCGAGGCCTGCCAAGGCGCCCAACGGAGTGGCTTGGCCTTGGGATCGAGTTGCTGTTCCTCGACTTCTTCCGAGGCTTGCCAGAAGAACAGATAAGGCGAAATGGTCGTGCCCAGGATTGCAAGCAGCGTCGTGAAAAAGGTCTCGTTCCAGCTTATGCGGGGAATCAGAATGCCGCTTGCCGCCTCACCCCATGGTACATGCGCGAGGAAAAGGGCACCGACATAAGCGAACAGGCTGAGTGTCGTCCATTTGAGGACGGTGACGTATTTCGAATAGTTCAGGAACACGATCGCCGAGATGCAAATCGCACCGAAAAGGACGACATAAAGCGAGCTCGGGCCACCAACCAGGAGCTTTAGAGCGTCGCCCATGGCGCTGAGATCAGCCCCGATGTTGACGACGTTGGCGACAAACACCAGCGTAACGACAAACCACGATAGCGAAACCGGGTAGTGCCGGCAGAGATTGCCGGATATGCCCCGCCCCGTGGTTCGGCCTAACCGCGCCGCTATCTCCTGGATCGCCGCCATGAGAGGGAAAGTGAAGAGAAGCGTCCAGCTGATAGAGAACCCGAGTTGCGCTCCAGCCTGGCTGTAGGTGCCGATGCCTGAGGGATCGTCGTCGGAGGCGCCGGTGATGAAACCCGGGCCGATGGTCCGCAGGAGGCGCTGAAATGGTCCTTTTGCCAAGACGTTGCTTTGGTCCTTGGCGACTTTGGCGCTGAGATCGGTCATGATTGCCCTCGCGCCCCTCAACGACGGCCGACCACATTGGTTTCATAAGTGCTAATAAAAAGCGTGGCTTACCAAGGTGCGAGCCATCGGCACTGAGACTGCGCTCGTGCTGGTTTATGGCTTGGGCCACTTACCAAGCCCAGGCGCCGGTCGACCAAGTTCCGTGCTGGCTGAATTGGTCTGACCGGCGCGTCGTTCTTTTGGCCACTACAGCGCTTCCAGCGCTGACTTATCAAAGGCAGGCTGATCCGCGGATCGAGCCTAGACCGGTTTGGCGTACTGTTCGGCGCTCAGCACTTCGATGCACTGGAACGGTGCCTTGCCTTCCACCCAGGCGTCGTGGCCGGGCGGGATAGTGTAGGACATGCCTTCACTGAAGGTCTTTTGCGTCCCGTCCTTCATTTTGATGGTGATTGTCCCGGACACGACATAGCCGACATGTGAGACCTGGCAGCTGTCGGTCTTGACCACCGGCTTCACGCATTCGGACCATCGCCAGCCTGGCTCCATGTTCATCCGCGCGAGCGTGTAGCCTGGCAGCCGCACCACCTCGACGCGCGTCTTGGCGGGCGAGCGCACCTCGTCCGGTTTGTCATGCGATTTGGCTTCCAGTTTCGTGACGTTCATTGCAGCTTCGGCCATGGCATCCTCCCATCTTTTGAAGCGGAGCCCGACACCGCGATCGCCGGGGACCGCTTTCGCATCCATACACCATTTCATCAGCGTTCGCTAATGCAACAGGCCTGGTCCGGCCTCGTTGGAGACAACTGGCGGCCGCGCCACCCTCACCAGAAGCCGATGAGCGACCTCAGGACCGCCGCCGTGCCAGCGCCGTTCCGCCAGCTCTTGCGGAAGCCGGCTCGCAGACGGGCAACATTGCCGTCGGGCAGCCTGCGCGATCCGCCGGATGCTGAACGCGTCATAGTCCCCTCACAGCGCCAGGCTGCCCTGCTCCGCCTCCTCGGCATTGGGATCGCCGGGCGCCGTGGCCCAGGCGAGTTCCACCAGCGTCACGGTGCGCTTGCCCGTGCCGTCGACCTGGCAGACGATCAGGCCCTGCTCCTCGATATAGGTCAGGAGACGCCGGGCCCGGCGCAGCGAATGCGAGCCATAGGCGCGGGCGATCGCGGCGTCGCTCGGGCACGGCCAGCCCTCTTTCGCCGCACGCGCGATCATCATGAACACGCCCTGCATGTCGTCGGGGAGCAGGGAGGCGCAGACCGAAACGTCGCGCCACGCATCGTCCTCGGTGGTCTCGGACCCCAGCCCGGCACGGGCGCGCGTCAGCATGCGGCGGAACGCGGGCAGATCGGGCACCACCGAAGCCAGCCCCTCGATGCGGCAGCGCACGACGAATTCCTGGTAGAGCACGCCGATGACGCGGAACCCGGCATCGGGCTCCGCCAGCACGGCGCGCAGCACGCGGTCGACCCGCTCGCGCCGTTCGGCCAGATCCTCGGCGCTGATCGGCGGTTCCACCGGCTCGGGCCGGATTTCCAGCGCCGCCGATTTCGCCGCCATCAGTTGGTCGAGCAGATCAGGCGACGCCGTCCGGCGCGGCGCGCGCACCGTCTCGGGCGGCGGTGCCGCCAGGATGATCGCGCGCGCGTCCTCGAGCGCTGCCCCCGGCAGCGGCATCAGCCGCGGCGTGCCGTTGCGCGGGCTCGTATCGGTCGGGCCGATGCGCAGGCCGAGCGGCCGCCGCGACAGCGCCGGCCCCAGCGCCATGAACTGCCCGCGCTCCAGGTCGCGAAACGCTTCCGCCTGGCGCCGCTCCATGCCCAGGAGATCGGCCGCGCGCGCCATGTCGATGTCGAGGAAGGTGCGGCCCATGAGGAAATTGGACGCCTCGGCCGCGACGTTCTTGGCGAGCTTGGCCAGCCGCTGTGTGGCGATGATGCCGGCCAGCCCGCGCTTGCGGCCACGGCACATCAGATTGGTCATGGCGCCGAGCGAAAGCTTGCGCGCCTCGTCGGACACCTCACCGGCCACCGCCGGCGCGAACAGCTGCGCCTCGTCCACCACCACCAGCATCGGATACCAGTGGTCGCGCGCCACCTCGAACAGTCCGCCGAGGAAAGCGGCGGCCCGCCGCATCTGGTTCTCGGCATCGAGCCCTTCGAGATTGAGCACCGTGGAGACACGATGGATGCGCGCCCGCTCGCCGGCCGCCTGCAGGCCGCGCTCGGTATGCTCCTCGGCATCGATCACCAGATGGCCATAACGTTCGCCCAGCGACACGAAGTCGCCTTCGGGATCGACGATGGTCTGCTGGACCCAGGGCGCGCTCTGCTCCAGCAGCCGGCGCAAGAGATGCGACTTGCCGGAGCCCGAATTGCCCTGCACCAGAAGACGGGTCGCCAGCAGCTCCTCGAGATCAAGGTTCGCCGGTGCGCCCGCCGTGGTGTGGCCCATCTCGATCGCAACGGTCATGTCTCGACTCAGGCTCTCCCTTCGCAGACGGGCTTATCAACCCCATCGCGGCGCGTCGAGCCGCACCGGGCAGAGGCTTCGCGTTGCGCACAGCCGTGAGGAGCGGTGAATTGCCCTGGGGAGGCCAGCAGGCCAGGCGGAACTGGCGGGCAGCCGACCGATCACCATCGAGCCTGTGGATAGTAACCACCTGTTCACCATGGGCCGGCGTTCCGATTGAAGCCGTCAGGCATCCGCGTAGCCTGACCCTGCATCGCGACCCCAATGTGATGCACCCCAACGCCCCAAATGGCGGCCGGCGTTTTCAAGTTCTCTCCACAAGTATGCGCCGGTCGCCACCTTTCATCCTTGCCATACCCCGACGCCGCGCCGACGGCGCACAAAACCCGTTGTCTGGGGCAAAGCCGGGGTTGACCGGCCCGGACCGCAAGGCGACACTTCATGTGAAGGGCAGTTCCGGCAATGCCCACCGCCAGCCCGGACTGCGCAAGGCAAGTGCGAGGAGGAAATGCGATGGACGAGCCCGAACGGTGGCGCCACATGTCGACGGCGCCGAAGGACGGCAGCCGGATTCTGGTCACGGTCCGTCCCTCCGAACAGGGACCGGCGGAAGTCGACCTCGCCTACTGGTCGCGCGCCGACCAGTTTGCCGAAGAGGGCTGGCGCGCCTCTGATTCTTCCCCGGGCCGCGTCATCGAATATGCCGAGCCGGAGCTGAAATGCTGGATGCCCCTGCCCTCGGCCAACCTCGCCCGCGCCTCCATGCCTGCCCCCTGGGAAGGCGATGACGCCGGGCAGTTGGACGGCTCGGGGATTTAAGGGCCATCGGCGGAGCTGCTGATCTTCCCCCAAGTGGGGGAGATGTCCGGCAGGACAGAGGGGGCGCCGTAGAGCGCTGCCCCAATAACCGACCGGACAGCCATGCCGCATACGCCCATGCCTCCACAGAACCGCGCAAACGCCAAATCGATGCGCAAGGTCATGACCGATGCAGAGTTGAGGCTTTGGAACGAGCTTCGCGCGCATCGTTTGATGGGCCTGGGCTTTCGCAGGCAATTCCCGATCGCCGGCTATATCGTCGACTTTGCCTGTCCGGAGAAGAAACTGATTGTGGAAGTCGATGGTTCACAGCACGGCGATGCGGATCTTGCTGCGGCTGACGCGTTTAGGACGAAACGCCTGGAAGAAGACGACTGGACTGTGCTGCGGTTCTGGAATGAAGATGTGATCCGCGACATCGACAATGTTTGCCAGCACATTGTTGTTACAGCGGGATTGGCTGAACCGACCGAATAGGCTGGCGATCCTTCGCGCCCCCCTCTGTCCTGCCGGACATCTCCCCCACTTGGGGGGAGATTGGCAGCTTCGCCCTCTCAGAACAAAAACGCCGCGGTCGCCGGGTTCGGCCCCGTCCGGCCGTCAGCGGCATCCATCCCCGCGATCGCCTTCAAATCCTGGGCGTCCAGTTCGAAATCGAAGACGTCGAAATTGGCCGCGATGCGGTCCTGGTGGATCGATTTCGGGATGACGATCAGCCCTTGCTGCAGGTGCCAGCGGATCATCACCTGCGCCGTCGACTTGCCGTGCTTTTTGGCAATGGCCGACAGGGTGGCGTCGCCGATCAGCCGGCCGCTGCCGAGCGGGCTCCAGCTTTCGGTATGAATACCATGGCTTTCGTGGAACTCGCGCAGCGCGCGCTGCTGGAAACGCGGATGCAGCTCGATCTGATTGACGACGGGCGTCACGCCGGTTTCGCCGATGATCCGCTCCAGATGATCCTTGTTGAAGTTGGACACTCCGATCGACTTGATGCGGCCGGCCTGCCGCAGCTCGATGAGGGTCTTCCAGGCCTCGACATATTTGTCCTGGCTGGGCACCGGCCAGTGGATGAGAAAGAGGTCGAGCTGCTCGATGCCGAGCTTCGTCATCGTATCGTCGAAGGCGCGAAGTGCCGCGTCGCGCTGATGCGCGCCGTTGCGCAGCTTCGAGGTGATGAACAGTTCGCTTCTCGGCACGGCGGCACCACGGATCGCCTCGCCGACGCCTTCCTCGTTCTGGTAACCCTCGGCCGTGTCGATCAGCCGGTAGCCGGCCTTGATTGCCCAGCCCACCACCTGCGCGGTGATGTCATGATCGACCTGCCACACGCCAAGGCCAAGTTGAGGAATGGTCGCGCCGTCGTTCAACGTGATTTGTTCGGGCATGATGGGGAGTCCTTTGCGTAGGAATGTCCGGGCGATCGCCCGACGCAGCCTATCTAGGCACGACCCGGGACGACGGCCAGTCGCCGGCGGCAAATTCGCGAGAGATATAACTATGCCAATTGTGGATAGTGGCGCGAAGCACCCCCTCTGTCCTGCCTGACAGACGGGAGTGTGAAGGAACGCGACGCTGGTTCGTAGTCCGCCCTTTTGTCTCTGCACCCTCACCGCGGCCGGCGCACCGCGCGCACCACGCCGGCGGGGCCGCTGCCGCAGAAGAAGCAGTCGCCGCCATCGGATTCCAGCCCCGACACGTTCTTGCCGGCCGGCATATCGAGCCTTTCGAGCACCTTTCCGGTCTCCGGATCGATGCGCCTGATATCGCTCTGGTCGCCTTCCCAGGTGGCGTGCCACAGTTCGCCGTCCACCCAGGTCACCCCGGTGACGAAGCGGTTGGACTCGATCGTGCGCAGGATTTTTCCGCTCTCGGGATCGATCTGGTGGATCTTGCGCTCCCGGTACTGCCCGACCCAGAGCGTGCCCTCGGCCCAGGTCAGCCCGGAGTCGCGGCCGCCGCCGGGGGCCGGGATGGTGGAGAGCACTCCGCCAGTATCGGGATCGATCTTCTGGATACGGTCGCCGGCGAGCTGGAAGAAATGCCGGCCGTCATAGGCGGTGCCTGCATGGGCGGCGACGTCGATCGAACGCAGCACCTGCCCGCTTTCCGGATCGAACGCGTTCAGCCTGTCGCCTGAGGCGAACCAGACATTCCTGCCGTCGAAGCTCACGCCCGCGACCTGGTCCACCCCTGAAAAAGGCCCGTATTCGCGCAGGATTTCGGCCGCTGAATGTTTCATGTCCTGGTCCTCAACCGTGGTCATTTTCCGTGTCCGTTTCTTTGGAAGATGATCCGTTCCCAAAACGGATTCCACTTTCAGGACCATGTTCTAGCCGTTCGGCAGCGGTGCCGGGAGTAACAAGGTGGTCGTGAATCCCGCCACTGGCGGCGTCATCCAGCGGCGCGCACGGCCATGGCCGAAGGACTGCACCTTGCCGGCCTCGGCGAGCGGCTCCAGCGCCCGCTGCACGCTGCGCTGGCCGGTTCCGAGCGCCAGCGCCAGGGCCGAGCTCGACCAGGCCTCGCCATCGGCAAGCAGGGCAAGCACGGCCGCGTGCCGTTCCTCGATCGGCCGCGCCAGCACCATCACGGCGCGCGCCTGAAGCGGCGCCAGCGTGAAGCCGCGCCTGGTGGCGCTGATATCCGCCAGCACGCCAAGCTCGGCGCGCAGCCGGCCGATCTCGACGCGTAGGCGGGCGCGGTGCGATTCATCGGCATGCTTGCCGCCGAAGGCCCGCGCCACGAGCTCCTCGCGCGACACATCCCCGGGCCATGATTCCGCGAGCGCACGCGCCAGCGCGAACAGCACCGGCCGGCTCGCCAGCGAAACCGTGGTCTCGCCGCTGCACACCGCATAGCGGAAGGCATCGACGATCAGCGCTGGTGATCCCTGCAATGCCTCGACCTCTTCGAGCAGCAGCGGCCGCTCCGTGCCCTGCGCGATCAGCCTTGCCGCGGGTGTCTCCAAGGCAAGGGATGCGCTGTCGACCTCCGCCATGAGGCCGCCAATGCCGGCTTGCAGGGCGGCATTACGGGCCCATTCCAGCGCCGCGCGCGCCGGCCGGGTCCGCAGGCGCCGCATGGCGATACCGGCGACCGCAAGCTCATGCGCGGCCCGGGCGGCGGGCGGAAGCGGCGTCGGGTCGAGCCCCGCCAGCACATGCTCGGCCTCGTCGAGACGGCCGATCAGCAGCAGGCGCCGCACCTTGAGGTGGCCGGCATGCGCTGCGTTCAGCCGGTCGCCATGCTTTTCCAGCGTCGCGCGCGCCGCGTCGAGCGCCTTCGCCGGCCAGCCGAGGTCGCGCGAGACCAGGGCGATCTCGGCCTCGGCGACGACGCATCTGGCGCGCGCGACAGCCTCTTTCGGGCCGAAGGCGCGCGTGGCGCGCCGCAACAGCTGCTTGGCGCGCTCGAAGTCGCCGAGCTGCGCCATGGCGATGCCGCGCAACGCCAGAGCCGGCGCGTCCTCGCGCAAGGCGACCCGGTCAAGCGCGCCAAGCGGATCGCCTCCCGCCAGTGCCAGCGCCGCCGCCGTGATCAGCGAGTCCATTCAAATCCCGTCAAACTTGTAACTCCCACCCCCGCAAAGCACCGCCCTAACTTAAGTCACCGCAGCCAAGCAGCAAGCCGCATCGGCAGCGCGGCGCAACAACGGAGAACACTCAATGTCCACCGACGCAACCAACGGCAGCACCGGGCGTGCCCAGCGCCACCCCTGCTGTGCCGGCCCCGAGGATGCGGATGCCATTGCTTTTGCACCGCCCGCCCCGCGCGGCTCCATTCTGGCTCAGGACGTCCAGGCAACGACAGTCCGCAACGACGCCATGACTGACAAAGGAGAAGACCAATGACCAAGCACACGACGATGAAGACCCCGCCGGTCGTTTCACGGCAGGAATGGGACGCCGCGCACGAAAAGATGCTGGTGAAGGAAAAGGCGACGCTGCGCGCCAAGGACGCGCTCGCCGCCGAACGCCGCCGCATGCCATGGATGGAAGTGGACAAGGCCTATGTGTTCGAAGGCCCCAATGGAAAGGCGAGCCTGCTCGACCTGTTCGAAGGCCGCCGCCAGCTGATCGTCTACCGCGCCTTCTTCGAGCCCGGCGTCTATGGCTGGCCCGACCATGCCTGCCGCGGCTGCTCGCTCGGCGCCGACCAGGTCGGCCACCTCGCCCATCTCAACGCCCGCGACACCACGCTTGCCTACGCTTCGCGCGCACCGCAGGCCGACATCGGGCGGCTGAAGACGCGGATGGGCTGGGACATGCCCTGGTACACGATCACCGACAGCTTCGACAAGGATTTCGGCGTCGACGAATGGCACCGCCACAACGTGTTCATCCATGACGGCGAGCGCATCTTCCGCACCTATTTCATCAACAACCGCGGCGACGAGGCGATGGGCACGGTCTGGAGCTATCTCGACGCAACGCCGCTCGGCCGCCAGGAGGTCTGGGAAGACTCGCCCGAAGGCTACCCCCAGACCCCGCTTTACAGCTGGTGGAACTGGCACGACAATTACGAGGCCGGAGCCGACAAGAAATGGGCCGAAGTGGCCGCCGCCGGCGAAGCCGCCTTCCGCGACAAGGGCGACAAGTAGAGGGGTATGCAGCTTGGTTTCCTCTCCCCTTCGGCAGGTCGAGGAAACCATATTCCGACTGCTCGCAACCGCCAAGGGAAAGACCATGAGCGATACCCATTCCGGCATCGGCAGCGCGACTCCCGAAGAAAATGCCGCGCCCCTCGGCATCGCCGACTGGCTGTGCCTCGCCGCGGCGCCCACTTTCGCGCTGATGGCCTTGCTCTCCTGCCTTCAAGGGGGTGACGGCGCCATGCTGTGCATGGGCGCTTCGCCGCTGACCGGCCCAATCCTGACCGGCCCGACCCTGACCGGCCCGACCCTGACCGGAATGCCGGCGATGTATCTGCTGATGAGCGCTTTCCATCTGGCGCCGTGGCTGAGGGTGATCTCCGGCCGGCAGGTCCGATAGAGCCCTTCGCGCCGTGGCATCGTCGATCACCGATGGCGAATTGACGGTGCAGCGGCGGGATGAAAGCCGCGATCGGCCAGATACCTGTCGAGAGTATCCACGAACCCGTCGATGTCGGCCTTTGTCGTGCGATGGTTGACGATGGCGCAGCGCACCACCAGCTCGCCGTTGAGGCTCGTCCACGAAGGCGCGGCCAGGCCGGATTCCTGAAGATCCAGCACCAGGTTGCGGATGAATTCAGAACCCGCCCCGTGAATGCCGAAACAGACGATGTTGAGCGCCACGGGCGCTTTCAGCTGGACTGCAGGGTGGCGTTCCAGGGTTTCGGCGAGATGGCGGGCGAGCCTGCATGTGTGTGCTATCGAGCCGCCGATGCGATCGGTTCCAAGCGCTTCGATCGTCATCCACGTTTTCAAGGCGTGGAACCCGCGCGACAGGTCCGGACCGAGATCACAGGGCCAGGTTTCGCCGGCGGCGAGTCCGCGGTCACCACGCTGCAGATAGGCGGCCGGCTGCGCGAACGTGCGCTTCTGGGCATCGCCGTCGCGCACCAGCAGGAAGCCGGCATCGTAGGGAACCTGGCCCCATTTGTGGAAATCGAGCGCCACCGATGCCGAATTCTCGATGCCCCTGAACAGGTCGCGCAGCGAATCGGACAGCACGGCGAGTGCACCGATCGCTCCGTCGACATGAAACCAGAGTTTCTCCCTGGACGCGATTTCAGCAATTTCGGCCAGCGGATCGATCGCCCCGGTGTTTACCGTTCCCGCCGTGCCCACGACCAGGAACGGCAGGAAGCCTTCCGCCCGATCTTCCCCGATAGTGTCGCACAGCGCGCCAGGCAGCATCCTCCCGGCATCGTCGACCGCGATTGTCCTCAGATTTGCCGATCCGATGCCGGACAGCTGCATTGCCTGCGCGATGCAGGAATGGGCTTCGGCCGATGTATAGGCGACCAGCTGGCGGTTGCAGTCGCGCAGCCCGGTCTCGCGGACCGACTGGCCGAGCGCCTCGGTCTTGGCGATCGTCGCCGCGACGAAGTTTGCCATTGACGAGCCGGTGAGGAACAGGCCGTTTGCCCCAGCGGGGTAGCCGAGCGCCTCGCTCATCCAGCGCACGATCTGCTGTTCGACGACCAGACCGGCATGGTCGCGGCCGCCGCAATTCATGTTGAGGCCGCTGGCAACGATTTCCGCCACCATGCCGATCGGCGTGCCCGCGCCATGGACCCATCCCATGAACGCCGGATGCAGGTTGCCGGTGGCGAACGGCACGATGTGCGTGCGCACGTCGTCCAGGACATCGCCCAGTTCGCTGGACTGCTTCGGCAGCGGGCGGACAAACCTGGCGCGCGCCTCATCGTTGGGCCGCTGCCATACCGGTCTCTGCCTGATCGTCTCGACATGGGTGATCATGTCGTCCAGCAAGCCGTGCGCGAGTTCGCGAAACTGATCCCAGTCCGATGGATCAAGGCTGCCGGAGGTGTCGGCCGCTTCTGCTGCCGCCACGCGCTCCTGCTCGATCGCCCGCGGCATCAGGCGCCTCGCCGATGATGAAGGACCGCCGACAATTTGTGGAAGAAGACGTCGAGCCTGGCTTCCATCGAAGCGAAGGCCTGATGCAGCGAGTGGCCGGCCGATATCGCCTGCGCAACGCCGATGACATCGGGAGCCGAGGCGGCGACGCGCAGGACCGTGCGCGAACCGAGCCGCACGGCTTGCCCGACATGGCAGATCGGCCACCCATCGAGACCGCGCATCGACAGCTGGATGCTCTGGCACTCCTCGAACGACGCAAAAGCGCCGGCCCCGTTCATGACGGTCAACGGGACCATAGCGCGGGAGCCGAGGTGGTCGCCTTCATCATCCTGATGCAGCGAGACGCCTTTCACCGCACCGATTCGAGATCGCACCAGGCGGACAAACTGCTCCTTGACGAGGCTTTGCCGCGATTCGTCGATCGCGGCGTAGCGGTCGAGATGGGCGAGCGCCGCGACCCAGCGCAGCCCCAGTCCCAGGTTCAATTCCGACTTGAAGCCGAACCGCATCCGTTGGCGAAGGGCCGTGGGCCAGTCCTGCGCCGCGCTGTATTCCGCAAGGCCTGCTGGAATGTCGGATCTCGCGGCAAGTTCCTCGGCAAAAGCCGCAGGGATAAGGAGAGCGCCTGAGAAAGGCGGGCCAGCGACGAATTTGGATCCGGTCAAGGCCACCAGAAAACCGTCCGCGAGATCCTGCCTCAAGCGCGAGATCGAGCCGCGGAATTGGCAGGCGTCGACGATGACCCGCACCCGGCCCGGGGCAAGGGCCGCGACGTGGCGCGCCGCCTGTCGGGTTACGGCCGGCAGCCCGGTCTTGGACGCATCGAGCACATGGACGAGGACATCGCGATCCCGCCTCAGCTCCATCTCGACGGTGGCAATGATGTCGGCATCGATGTCATGCTGATGGCGAGGCTCGCCCGTCTCGTTGCGGATGGCGATCGTGCGCACCTCGATGCGGTCCGGCGGCAAGCCCTCGAGCGGCGCACCAGCCTCGACGGTACTGCCGAGGGCGGTCAAATCCGAATAGTGGAACCCTGCCGCCGCCCGTGGAACGCCGTTTCCCGTTTCATCGGGCGCGACAAGCACATTGGTCAAGGGGCGCCTGGAGACGCCCGCGACCATGCAGAGAGCGAGAAGCTCCGCATCCGTTCCGGATGCCGCGAGCACCACATGCGCGCCCGCGCAGCCGAGATTGCCGGCGATCCGGTCCCGGATGTCGGCGAACCATTGCTCGGAGGCGACAGGGGAAGGCGACGCGATGTCGATGAGACGCGCGAGCTCGGCACCGGCCGCCTGGAACCCTTCGCGGGAGATGTTGCTTGCCGTCGTCGACGAGAATGAGATCTCGTCGTCCGTCGGGGTGGCGCGCGTGCCATACCGGTTGCGCCGCGTGATCGCGTCCGGCCAGATACGTCTGTCGCCGCCCGTCTGCAGCAGGAATGAAACGGATGCCGGCGAATCCGCGCGGAGGCCAACCGTTTCCAGGTCCGGGCGCATCGGCACCGGCAGGATCCCGCGCTGAATTGCAGGCATGATGGTCTCCGAAGTCAGGGCGGTGGTGAGTTGGTTGCGATCAAAGCGGCGTCGAGTTCACGCGCGCCGCGCGCCGTGCCAGCGCGTTTTCGAATGCCGCGAAGAGCTTGCGCATGGCGCTCTTCTTGTAGGGAAAGACACTCTCCCAATCCATCGAATGGACGATCATCGCCACATCCGCCTCGAACACCAGCAGCCGGCCATTGGCGAGTTCAGCGCAATCGATGGCGAAATAGTCCAGCCCGAGGCGCCGGTGAAGGGCTTCGAAGGCGTGTGCGTGGCGCACCGCGAAGTCGTTGTCGAAGCTGGCCATCCACGCCGCTTCCTCGGCACGCCTGTCTTCGTGCTGGGTCATGCCGGCGTTCAGATAGTGGACCATCCAATGTTCGGAAACCGCGAGATGGCTGGCGTAGGGGCGCCCGTCGATGAACGCGACGCGCTGCTTGCGGAATTTGCGGTCCGTCCCGCTGTAGTCGATGAATGGCGTGACATAGAATTCGGCCTCGGCGTGCGAACTCAAATAGGCCGAAAGCTCCGATCGCGTGGAGATCTTCTCCATGCCCTTGCCGGCATGCGTGCCGGCCGGGCGCACGATCACCGGAAACGCCTTCGCCGCGAGGATTGCCCCGACCTCGATTTCCCCGCAAGCCAGCCTCTCGATAACGGCACGGTCAACGCGCGCGGCGGGCGGAGCAAGGATCGAAGGCTCGTCCTTCAGCGCCTCGGCGACGCCGTCCCTGGACAGCGCCTTGATGCGGCGCGGTGCGTTGTTGACTATCGGTCCGGCCCAATGGCGCAGCAGCCGGTCGAGGTTCACCAGCACGGCCAGGTTCGCCGCCGACTCGCCGACAGCCACGAACGCGACATCATGCTCGGGCACGTCCTTCAGATCGGCCGTGTCGGCATCGACATAATAGAGCAGCAGGTTCGTGTCGGAATCCTCGAGCAGGAATTCGATCGGCGTGTTGGCCATGAAGTCGCCGGCCGTCATGAAGACAAGGACGTTCAGGCCCGTGCCGCGTCCGTTGCGGACCCGGTATTGGCGGCTGATCTCGAGCGCCGCCTTCTGGCTGAGCGCCGCCTTGTCTTCCTCGCCGATCGCATGAAGCAGGATCGACACGTCCAGGAATGCCGCGGCATCGGTGACATCGGCGGAAATGCGTCCGAACAGCCCGTTCCACAATGGCGAGATATCCCGCCCCTCGAAGACGGCCCGCACGATGGGCGCCTTGCCCGTGATGAGATTCTGATCGTCGAATGTCTCGATTTGAACTGCCGCGCTTTTCAAGCCCTCAAGCCTTCTGCCACGCGGTGGTTACGGCCGGTTCAGCCTCCACGCCGCCTGCACGATGTGCAAGTGGCACTTTGGGCTCCGGCGCTTGTGCGAGCCTTGTGGCCCGGCGAGCGGATCGCAGCGTTGGCCGCTGCTGGCCTCGGTCAGCGATCGGCCTTCGTCGACGTCCCCGCCCCGAACCGCAAGCCGTCCATCAACAGCTTGACCAGCCGGCGCGAGCGGTCGCGCCACTCCGGCGTGTCCGGCGCGGAGTAGATGCCGCCGAGCGCGTGCAGAACGTCCGAGGCGTCGACGTCGCCGCGGATGGTGCCGTCGGCCACCGCCGCCTCGACCAATTGCCGCAGCGCCTGTGAGACCCGGCCCGACGTGTCGGAAAACAGCGTCGAATTGGTGGTGAGCAGGATGCGCAGGCTGGTCGCCAGACCGCGCTTGGTGGCGATGTAATCGACGAAACGCCGCATCCACTCTTCCAGCGCGACATCTGACGAATGTTTTTGGGCAAGCTCGCCGGCGGCCGCGCACAGCCCCTCCGCCTCGCGCCTATAGACCACCTCGACCAGATGCTCGCGCGTCGGGAAATGCCGGTAGAGCGTGCCAATGCCGACGCCGGCGCGCCGTGCGATCTCCTCCAGCGAGGCATCGATGCCGCGCTCGGCGAACAGCTCCGCCGCCACCTCGACCAGCCGGTCGCGATTGCGCCGGGCATCCGCGCGCAGCGGCTTGCTCTCCGTGGCGGTCTGTTCAGCAATGATCGACGGCTCTGCGGCCAATTTTTTCTCCACTGTCGAAATATGGGGCTTGAACCCGGCCGGGTCAGCCCCCACGTAATAAACGGAGGCGCCTCCGTTTTAGTGGAGTGCCTTTATCATATAATCAGGGGAACCGGTATGTCACGTCCGCAAACTGCCGAGCGTGTAATCTCCCCCCTCGAGGGGGAGATGTCGCCGAAGGCGACAGAGGGGGTCGCCCCGCATGAAGCGCCAACTTCCTTCCGCCGCAGGAGGTTGCATCCGGTCGAACCGACCCCCTCTGGCCTGCCGGCCATCTCCCCCTCAAGGAGAGAGATCAGCAGTTCCGCCGTCTTCACCCTATCCGCCCCGCGTCAAGCAACTGGAGCCAGGCGCCCATGACGAACACAATCCCCGTCCATCTCGACATCAACGGCCAGCACCACGAATTGCAACTCGAGCCGCGTGTCACGCTGCTCGATGCCTTGCGAGACCGCCTCGGCCTGACCGGCACCAAGAAGGGCTGCGACCACGGCCAGTGCGGTGCCTGCACCGTGCATGTCGACGGCGAGCGCGTGCTGGCCTGCCTGACGCTGGCAGCCCAGGCCGAGGGCCGCGCCATCACCACCATAGAGGGGCTTGCACGGGAGGGCGAACTGCATCCCGTGCAGGCTGCCTTCCTCGAACAGGACGCCTTCCAGTGCGGCTATTGCACCCCCGGGCAAATCATGTCGGCGGTGGCCTGCATCCGCGAGGGCCATGCCGGCTCGGATGATGAGATCCGCGAATACATGGCCGGCAATCTCTGTCGCTGCGGCGCCTATCCGCACATCGTCGCCGCCGTGCGCCAGGCAGCCCTGGAGGTCGCGTCATGAAGGATTTTTCCTATCTTCGAGCCAGCTCGACGGACGCCGCGCGCCAGGCGGCCGCCCTGCCCGGCGCCATGCTCTTGGCTGGCGGCACCACGCTGATCGACCTCGCCAAATGCGGCGTCGCCGAGCCCGACACGCTGGTCGACATCACCCACCTCAAGGGGCTCGACCGGATCTCGGTCGACGAGCGCGGCGCCACCATCGGCGCGCTCGCCCGCATGGGCCATGTCGCCGACCACGCCGACATCAAGAGCCGCTTCCCCGCCGTCTCGGAGGCGCTGTGGCAAGCGGCGTCGGCGCAGATCCGCAACATGGCGACCATCGGCGGCAATCTGATGCAGCGCACACGCTGCCCCTATTTCCGCGATCCCGCGAACTTTCCGGCCTGCAACAAGCGGCAGCCCGGCAGCGGTTGTTCGGCGATCGGCGGCGTCACCAGGGGACACGCGGTGCTCGGCACCAGCGCGGCCTGCATCGCCATGTACCCCGGTGACCTCGCCACCGCGCTGGTCGCCTTCGACGCGACCGTCCGTCTCGGCGAGCGTCAGCTTTTAGTCGACGACTTCTTCCTGCTGCCCGGCGCCACGCCGGATAGGGAGCATGCGATCGAGCCTGGCGAGATGATCACCGCCATCGAAATCCCCTCCTCCGCCGCGGCCCGCCGCTCGACCTATCTGAAGATCCGCGACCGGGAGTCCTATGAATTCGCCGCGGCCAGTGCCGCGGTCGGGCTCGAACTGGAAGCCGATGGCCGCACCATCCGCGACCTGCGCGTGGCGCTCGGCGGCGTCGCCACCAAACCCTGGCGCGCGCGGGCGGTGGAAGACGCCCTGAAAGGCAAGGTGCTGGAGCCGGATACCGTGCGGGCCGCCAGCCTGCTCGCGGTCGAGGGCGCCGTCGACCATGGCGCCAACCATTACAAGATCGAGCTCGCGCCGCGCGTCGTCGCGCGCGCCATCCTCAAATTGGGAGAAGCGGCATGACCGTTCACACAAGACATGGCGATGCGTCCGACGGCGCGCTGGCGGAAGCCGTCGGCGGCCGGCTGTCGCGCGTCGACGGCCCGGCCAAGATCACCGGCGCGGCGAAATACGCCGTCGAGCAGCAGCTCGAAGGCCTCGCTTACGCCGTGCTGGTCGAAAGCACGATCGCATCGGGCAAGGTGCGCGCCATCGACACCAAGGCGGCCGAGGCGGCACCGGGCGTGCTGCGAGTGCTCACACCAGACACCATCATCAGCCTCAGGAGCGCGTCGGACTGGTTCGGCACGCCGCCGCCCGACAAGCCCTATTGCCCGCTGGCGCGCGACATCACCTTCTCGGGCCAGCATGTCGCCGCTGTCATCGCCGAGACCTTCGAGCAGGCGGTCGCCGCGGCGGCACTCGTCAAGGTCAGCTATGACGAGACGCCGGCAATCGTCGACCTCAGCGATAGCAAGGCCGGCGACGGCATCCCGATCGACGCCATGACAAAGGAATGGGGCGACGCCCAGGCCGCCTTCGCCTCGGCCCCGGTGCGGATCTGCGCCGCCTACAACACGCCGCGCGAATACCAGGCGCCGATGGAGCCGCATGGTCTGATCGCGCGCTGGGAGGGCGACAGGCTGACCGTGTGGGAGCCGAGCCAGTGGCTGGACGGCATGGCCCGCACCTATGCCGAATGGTTCGGCGTGCCGTTCGAGAATGTGCGGCTGGTCTCGCCCTATATTGGCGGCGGCTTCGGCTCCAAGGCGCTGGCGCTCAGCCATGGCGCGGTGGCCGCATGTGCCGCCAAGATGCTCGACCGGCCGGTGCGGCTGGTCATGACGCGCTCGCAGACGTTCACCGGCTATGGCGGCCGCGCCGCGACCCGGCAGACGGTGACGATCGGCGCCGACCATGACGGCCTGATACAGTCGATCGTGCATCGCGGCGTCAATGAAACATCGATCGACGGCATGTGGGTCGAGCCGCTCGGATCGGTCACCTCGATCATGTATGCGACGCCGAATTTTTCCTCCAAACAGAATGTCGTGCGGGTGAATTCGGTGGTGCCGGGCGCCATGCGCGCGCCGGGCGAAAACCCGAGCGCCTTCGGCATCGAAAGCGCCATCGACGAACTCTCCTACGAGGTCGGCATGGATCCGCTGGAGATCCGGCTGCGGAACTACGCCGAACAGGATCCGGAAGCGAAAAAAGCCTGGTCGACCAGGCAGTTGCGCGAGGCTTTTGCCGTGGGCGCCGAGCGCTTCGGCTGGGCCAGGCGCACGCCGGAGCCCCGCTCGATGCGCGACGGCAACCAGTTGATCGGCTGGGGCGTCGCCGCCGGCACCTATCCGGTGCGGCGCGCCTATGGCGAGGCGATCGTGCGCATCCTGGCCGACGGCTCGGTCGAGGTCGAAAGCTCCTCGATCGACATGGGCCAGGGCACCTACACCATCCTGGCGCAGACCGCTGCCGAAACGGTCGGCGTGCCAGCCGACGACGTGGTGGTGAGGCTGGGCGATTCCCGCTTTCCCCGTGCCGGCGTCGCCGGCGGCTCACGGCAGGCCGGCGTCATGACCGGCGCCGTCTACAAGGCCGCGACCGCGGCGCTCGACCAGTTGATCGGCCTGGCGATCAGCGATCCGCGCTCGCCCTTCCACGCCCTGCAGGCCAACACGCTGGTCGTCGCCAACGGCCGTATCACCGCGCCGCGCGGCGACGGCCCCGATGTCTCGATCGCCGAACTGCTCAAAAGCGTCGGCCGCGATCGCATCGAGGCGACAGGCGACACCATGCCGGCCAATTCGAGCGCCGAGGACCGCTACAAGAACTACACCACCATCGCCATGGCGCTGCCGCATACCGAGGGAGACTACTCCCGCCACTCCTGGTGCGCGCATTTCGTCGAGGTGCGTGTCGACGAGGATTTCGGCACGGTGCGCGTGTCGCGCGTGGTGTCGGCGCTGGATTCGGGCCGGCTCTACAACCCGAAACTCGCCGAAAGCCAGTGGAAGGGCGGCATCATCATGGGCATCGGCCAGGCGCTGCTCGAGGAAGGCATCATGGACCGCCGCCACGGCCGCATCGTCAACAACAACCTCGCCGATTATCTGGTGCCGACCAATGCCGACATTCCCGACATCGAGGTGATCTCGGTCGGCATCCCCGACCTGCATTCCTCGGTGCTCGGTGGCAAGGGCGTCGGCGAGCTCGCCATCGTTGGCGTCGCCCCGGCGATCGCCAACGCGGTGTTCCACGCCACGGGGAAAAGGGTGCGGGATTTGCCGATCACGCTGGAGAAGCTGATCTAGCTAGGTGGCTAGTCGGGAGAACCGATGCAGTCGTTGAGATCTATCCCACCTGTATCCGGATCGATGGAGCAGTATTTGATCTTTCCATCGGGGCCGATGACTTGGGCCCGGTGCTTCCCATCCGCCTGCTTCAGGACCAGGTTTGTCACCATGGCCAGCGTCGGAGCGCGTCGTTTGCCTAGTCTTCCAGCGGCCTTTGCAGACTTAGCTGCGGTGCTCATTGCGGTAACCTTCCAGCGTTAATGGAGTTTGCGAGTTGCGAAGATAGGCTGGACACTTGTGCCGCCGGTCCTAGTTCGTCGGGGTTGGCTTTGTCGGGGGGACCCATGGTCAAAACCAGATCCTGGCTTCGGTCGCGCTGGCCGCTAAGCAGTGGATTGCCGCCTGTGCCGAACCGGACCAGTTTCCAAGTTGGCGCGACGCCACCTGACGACACGATATCGAATCGAATATCGTGTGAGATGGCGTCGATCTTGGACGGATATTTAGGATGCGCCGAGACTTCACTTTGACCGCCTTGGCTGACGGTAATGTTCAGCGCCTGGTATAGCCATTCCTTGATCTTGAGGTCGCTGCGCACGAACAAGGTTCCCGGCTCAGGCCGTCCGGTCTTGCAGTCGAATTTCTTGCCGCCGATGAAGTCCTTGACCTTATAGGTGATCGTGAATTTGTCTGTCCGGGTGGCCTGGTTCTTGTAGGTGCCCGACAGGCCGAGTGTGAATGTCTGCGACTTGGCCAGCGGATGCAGGGCAGTGATGAACGATGGTGTCGGATTGAGCGTGGACTGCTCATCGGCGGCGAAGGTCAAATTGACCTGGGCGTTCCACCCGAAGACAAAGCCATATTGGCTTTCGAGCAGCGGCTTGCCCTGGATGTTGCCGTGCAATTCGCTCAACGCACCAGCGAGTTCACATTCGATCTGCTGAGCGACATCAGACTCGAGCGCTCCGGCATTATCGGGGTTGCCCCAGAACTCCTGTATGCTTGGCGTAACAGTTCCGCAGGCTGTCAGTGCGATTGATAACAACAGCGCCACGATTACTCGCGCTCTTTTCCCCACGACCCCCTCCGAAAACAGCTTTATCGGCACGTCAAAGTTGGAAAATTAAGCATGTAAAATCATCTTCAATTACCGCAAACAGTAGAAAAATCATGTAGTTGCGCGCAACAGCGATTTCATCATATCTGCTCGGAATCTCGAAACACGGCGCGAAAAAACAACACTATTTGTGGATTCAGTTTCTCCTTATAGTATTGTCTTATTAAAATAAAAAGCACAATGGTGGCAGGTGGATTCCAAATCAACAATTCGAGAGCAGACGCACATTCCTCGTTGGCCGGCCTTTGCGACTGAAATGGGGAACGGGTACGCACCAGACACACTTGGGACCCAAGAACAACAACCAGCGCAGTAGAATAGTGCGATGTAGGTGGCCTACTCCTGCGACGGCCGGCGGCTTCGAACAGGAAAGCTGGCCAGCGCGCCCAGCCCGGGCTCCAGGCAGGTTAGCACGCTGGAGAACAGATCGATGAACAGGGTGTTGACTAGGATCGAGGCGCGAGCAGCCCTATTCCTGCCTCTCCCACGCCGAACGGCAGCTGCAGCCGCCATGCCGTAGGCGGTGGTGTCATTCCTCATTTCCCGGCATTGCCACGTCGCGATCTGCCCCCACTAGCACCAATGAAGTCTCCTCCCTTGCGGGGAGTTGGGGGCCGGGGATTGGGGTCAGCGTCAACAAAATCCGTATACGATAGCCAAGGCAGAGAATACACTTCACCCGCCATCACGTCCCCTGCCCCTTCAGGAACTGGCTGAGCAGATCCACCGGCAGCGGGAACACCACTGTGGACGAGCGCTCGCCGGCGATGTCGTGCAAGGCCTCGAAATAGCGCAGTTGCATGGCCTGCGGCTCGGCCGCCAGCATGCGGCCCGCCTCGACCAGTTTCGCCGCCGCCTGCTGCTCGCCATCGGCATTGATCACCTTGGCGCGCCGCAGCCGTTCGGCCTCGGCCTGCTTGGCGATGGCGCGGATCATGTTTTCGTTGAGGTCGACATGCTTGATCTCGACATTGGACACCTTGATGCCCCACGCATCGGTGCGCTGGTCGAGGATTTCCTGGATGTCGCTGTTGAGCCTGTCGCGCTCGGCCAGCATCTCGTCGAGTTCGTGCTTGCCGAGCACCGAGCGCAGCGTGGTCTGCGCCAGCTGGTTGGTGGCGGCCATGAAGTCTTCGACCTGGATGACCGCCCGCTCGGCGTCGACGATGCGGAAATAGAGCACCGCGTTGACCTTGACCGAGACATTGTCGCGCGAAATCACGTCCTGCGGCGGCACATCCCGCACCACCACGCGCAGGTCGACCTTCACCATCTGCTGGATGAAGGGGACAAGGATGATGAGACCCGGCCCCTTGACCCCGGTGAAGCGGCCGAGCGTGAAGACCACGCCGCGCTGATATTCCCGGAGAATGCGTATGGACGCGGACAGGAATATGATCACGACCAGTGCAACGATCAGATAGGCCACGTAACCAATCATCATTGTCTTGCTCCATTCCTTCCCGCGTCGCGCCGCCGCACGGTCAGCACGAGGTCGGCGATGTCGGTCACCTCGACGCTGTCGCCGGCCGCGATCGGTTCATCGGCCTTCGCCCGCCAGCGCTCGCCCAGGGCCAGCACATGGCCCTCGCCACCCTGCCAATCGAGGATCTCGGCCAGCTGGCCACGCATCGCCTCGCCGCCGACGCGCGGCGGGTTCTTGCGCGCCGCCCAGAGATAGGTGCCGCTCAGCAGCGCCAATCCAAACGTCAGCGCGGCGGCGGGACCGATGACCGCCCATGACATGGCAAAGCCCGGCCCCTCGACCCTGAGCAGCATGGTTGCGCCGAACAGAAAGGCGGCGACGCCGCCGAGCCCAAGCACGACGGTGGGATTGAAGGCCTCGATGATGAGGAAAACGACGCCGAGCAGCATCAGGGCAAGGCCGGTATAGTTGATCGGCAGGAGATCGAGCGCGTAGAGGCCGAGCACGAGGCAGATGGTGCCGATGACGCCGGGCGCCACGGCACCCGGGCTGGTGAACTCGAAGACGATGCCATAGACGCCGACCAGCATCAGGATGACGGCGGTGTTGGGATCGGTGATTATGGAAAGCAGCCGGATGAACCAGCCGGGCTCCAGCGTCTCGACCGGCAGCCCTTTCGTCGCCAGCACGACTTTCCTGCCGGCCACATCGACGGTGCGCCCATCGGCCATCTGCAGGAGTTCGGTGGTGTCGCGGGCGACGAAGTCGATCACATGTTCCTGCAGCGCCGCATTGGCCGAAAGGCTCGCCGCCTCGCGCACGGCCTTCTCGCCCCAGTCGCCATTGCGACCGCGCAGTTCGGCGAGCGAACGGATCAGGGCGACGGCGTCATTGGTCACCTTGGCCATCATCGCGTCGCCCGCGGGCCGTCCACTGGCGTCCTTCTGGTCGCCCTTCTCGCCGCCCGGAAGCGACGGCAGCCCGCCAAACTCCACCGGCGTCGCGGCACCCACATTGGTGCCGGGCGCCATGACAGCGACATGGGTGGCGTAGAGGATATAGGTGCCGGCGCTCGCCGCATGGCCGCCGGCCGGCGCGACATAGCCGATGACCGACACCGGCGACGCCAGTATATCGGCGATCATCTCGCGCATCGAGGTGACCAGCCCGCCCGGCGTATCGAGCTGCAGGATGAGGACTGCCGCGTCCCGTTTGGCCGCGACATCAAGCGCTTCCTCGAGCTGCCTGCTGCTTGCCGGCCCGATGGCGCCGTCAATTGCGACGCTCAAGGCGACCCTCTCGCTCTCGGCCGAAGAGAAGGGACAAAGAACAGCCGCGACGACGAAGGCCGCGGCAAGAAGGGCCACCCGCGCGAAGGTCACGCTCAAAGCTCCATGGATTCAATATGGGGTTGTATTTGGGCGAGTCCATAGACGACGCGACATCGGCGATCGTGACGGCCGAATCGACGGCCGGAAGGGCAAGATGGCGGGCAGGCCAGAGGAGACACGCCAGAATCCCAGCCCTCGGCGCGGCGCGTGAATCCGTTCGGCGCGACGCTCTTCAGGAGCGAGCGCAAATCAGCAGGCTTGGGTCCGCGAACGCGCGCAACCGCCGGTCTCCCCTGCGGAGCAGATCGGCGGCTTCAGCGCCAATCAGCTGCCAGCGGCGTGCCGATGTCCGAAACCAGTTTGACGAGATCGGCCTGGCGTCTCGTGCCGGTTTTGGCGAAGATGCGGTTGAGGTGTGTCTTCAGCGTGGTTTCGCCGATGCCGAGCGACGATGCGCTCTTCGAGGCGGACAATCCGCTGCCGATGCGCAGCAGCACCCGCGCCTCCGCGGGCGTAAGCTCGAACAATGTGGTGAGAACGGCTTCCGGCAGTGGCGAAGCGGACGTCGTGGTCGACACGAAGACGGCGGCGCAAGCGGGCCGAAAAACCGCGCGGGCGGTTCTTTCGGTCAACGGCAATACATAGGCGACTGCCGGCGGCTGCCCCGGGGCCGAAATGGGCAGGCCTATGCCTCGGGCGCCAAGCGAGGCATCCGCGCTGGCGGCATTGGCGATCGCATCCAGAAGCGGACGGGCCACCGCCGGGTTTTGCACCTGGAGCAGGCCTTTCCTGGAAAGAATCGGGCCCTGCATCGAAAACATCCGTTCGGCGGCCCCGTTCGCGTAGAGGATGGCGCCATTGGCGCCGGTCAGAACAACAGGCACGGCCAGATGGTCGAGCGCCTGGCGATAAAGATTGGCGGTAACGCGGGTCTGATCGAGCAGGTCTCCAATCAGCGACGCACGGCGTAGATGCGGCGAGAGCAATGCCAGGAAACGCTGATCTTCGGCTGAGATGACCGCCCTCGTGGCCCGCGTGGTGCAGCCCACGAGCCCGATCCGGTCCGATGTATGAACGAATTTGGTGATACAGCCCTCACGCAATCCCTGCGGTTTGGCCCAATTTTTAAAAAACGGCGTCTGCTGGAGTTCGGCCTCGCTCATCCGCGACAGCGTGGCGACAGGGGTGTCGACGTCGCCGACGACCGCGGCCTTCAGCCCCGGAATCGTGTCGAAGTCATAGTCATCCTGGAGCACGCGCATCTGCTCCGGATCCCAGGGCGATTGGGCCGCGAAGCGGCCGTGATTGCCGTCGGTGCTGGCAAGCGCGATGGTGGTATAGGCGGCGTCGACAGCCGTTGTGATCCGGGTCATCACCCCGGCCCAGCCGTCGGGGTTCAAAACGCAATCATAGATATCGCCGATAATCGAAGAAAGGACTTCGCTGCTTGGTCTCTCCATCACGCCTCCAAGCATGCCCCCGATCCCGCCGCTGGCGGATCTTGCGGCGTCATACTTTCGGATGACGCCAGGCGCGGTCGCTGTCAATTAAAGGTTCAATTCGATCAATTGAACGCCAAGCGGCCACTGTTGCCGGTTATTCTCACAATGGAAAGCATCGCGTTCGATTTTTTTGAAACTGGGTGCTCTGTTGAGGTCTTACATTGTCACGAAAGACGGTGTTTTCATCGGCTCAATTGCCATCACATCTTGACGAACGCGAACGATTTTCCCTCTGGCAAGACATTCATGTCGCGGAAATATGGTCGGTCGAGTACGGCATATCGCAAAACCTGCCTTTCGAAGCCGCGATCGAAGCCACGGCTGTCGGGCCGCTCGTTCTTGGCCAGATGTCTGGAACCATCAAGCATGCGACGAGGAAGGCGAGCAACATCGCCGAAGACGACAATGACGGCTATCTGCTGCTGATCAACAAGGCCGACACCGTGTTGGCCGGGGCTCAGGTCGGCCGCGAATATGGCATCGGTCAGGGAGAAGCCGTCCTGGTCACCGCGTCGGAAGCGCTGAAAATGGGTGGTGCGGACAGGAATGTGTGGGCGAATGTGGTGGTCCCGCGCGCCATCCTTTCCAAGGCCTTCCCGCAGATCGACGACAAGCTGGCGTTGAAGATCGGCGCCGACAACGAAGCCCTCGATCTTCTCAAGCGCTATTGCCTGCTTCTTGAAACCGGCCGCCCGCTCGGCTCACCCGATCTCATAGCCCACGCGACGGAGACGATCGTCGATTTGATTGGCCTGCTGACCGGCGCGAAAGGTCAGGCTGCCGAACTGGCCGGCCTTCGCGGCTTGCGCGCCGCCAGGCTGCAGGCGATCCTGGCCAAGATCGCCGACAATTTTGCCGACCCCGGCATCTCCGCCCAAGGTGTCGCGCAAGAACTCGGCCTGTCGGCGCGCTACATCCACGATCTGCTTCAGGAGACGGGCACCAGCTTTACCGAACGCGTTCTTGAACTGCGCTTGCAGCGAGCCCACAAGATGCTTTCGCACAGACACAATGACGACATGCGGGTCAGCGACATCGCCATGATAAGCGGATTCAGCGATGTGTCCTATTTCAACCGCTGCTTCCGTCGCCGCTTCGGCCACACGCCGACCGGGGCCAGATAGACCTGGGCACCCTCCGGCAACCGGCAAACCGGCGCGCCATGTCTGATTCCCTCTCCTTGAAAGGCCGAAAAGCCATGGCGCCGGCGGCGATCGATGGGACCAAACGGCCACAGTGCGCGGAAAAGGCACGGCATTTCACTCCAGTCCAATTCCAGTGCTGCCCTGCCCAAGACAACAGCCGGGCGCCGATGACATGTCAGCCTCAGGGTGCAACGACTGCCAGGTCAGGGGATTGAATGCCGCAGAATGGATTTGAAGGCCGCAAGATGAAGGCGTTGAAATATCTGGCGTTGGCTTCGACGGCGCTGATCGGCCTTGGCCAGTCGATCTCCGCATCGGCCGCCGATAGCTGGACCGGCGCCGCCTCCACGAACTGGTTTACCCCCGGAAACTGGAACCCCGCCGCTGTTCCGACATCGAGCGACGACGTTACTCTCGATGCCACGTTCCCGCATCCGGCGGTGGTCAATGCGCCGAATGCAGCCGCGCACTATGTGTTTGTCGGCACCATTGCCGATTACACAGGCTCGCTGACGATTACGAACGGCGGCACCCTCTCCGACACGGCCGGCTATCTCGGCTACGTTTCGAACGCGGGCGGCACGGTGAGCGTCGTTGGAGCAGGCTCGGTCTGGAGCAACAGTTCCGACCTTTTCCTTGCCTTGGGTACGAACAGCACCGGCACCCTGACGATCTCGAACGGCGGCGCTGTGAGCGACACCATGGGTCATGTCGGCTACGGTCTGGGCACCGGCACCGTGACGGTCGACGGAGCCGGCTCGACCTGGACCAACAGCGGGGCGCTCTTCATCGGCGATGCCGGCACCGGCACGCTGACGATCTCCAATGGCGGCGCTGTCAGCAATTCCTTCGGCTCGATCGGTGAGCAGGCCGGTTCCAATGGCGCAGCGACGGTCACCGGCCCCGGCTCGTCCTGGACCAATTCCGGCAATCTCCTTGTCGGCTGGGGCGGCGCCGGCACGCTGACGATCCAGAACGGCGGCGCGGTGAGCAACGACAGTGGCATCGTCGGCGCCAAATCCGGCACGACCGGCGCTGTGACAGTCGCCGGCGCCGGCTCGTCCTGGACCAATTCCGGCGAGCTCTATGTCGGCTGGGACGGCGCCGGCACGCTGACGGTCCAGAGCGGTGGCATGGTGAGCAACACCAACGGCTATATCGGCGCCAATTTCAGCCCGGCTGCCGCCGCGACGGTGGAAGGCGCGGGCTCGCACTGGACCAATTCCGGCTTTCTCTCCATCGGCTATTTCGGTGACGGCGCGCTGATGATCCAGAACGGCGGCGCAGTGAGCGCTGCGTCGGGCTACATCGGCGTCAATCCCGGTTCGAGCGGCACCCTTACGGTCACCGGAAGCGGATCGACCTGGAGCGACACGGACGGCCTCTACGTTGGAAATTACGGCACTGGCATAGTGAGGATCCAGAACGGCGGCCTCGTCAGCAGCAACATCGGCTTTGTCGGCGCCGAAGCGGGCTCGACCGGCGCGGCGACGGTCGATGGCATAGGTTCGATCTGGAGCATCGCGTCGAGCCTCTTTGTCGGGGACGCCGGCACGGGCACGTTGACGATTTCGAATGGCGGCACCGTCAGCAATGACGCGGGGACCATTGGCGCGAAAGCAGGCTCGACCGGCATGGTATTCGTCGACGGGTTGGGCTCGACATGGACCAACAGCGGATTGCTGGTTGTCGGCGATTACGGCACCGGCACGCTGGCGATCTCGAACGGTGGTACCGTCACCAGCAATGCCGGCTATCTTGGTTTTGATGTCGGGTCGACGGGTTCGGCTATCGTTAGCGGCGCGGGCTCAAGCTGGACCAGCAGCAGCCTTCTTATTGTCGGTCAGCGCGGCACGAGCTCATTGATCGTCTCGAATGGCGGCAAGATCGCCGACACCGATGGCTATCTGGGCTTTTATGCCGGGGTCACCGGTACCGCTAATGTCGACGGCACCGGCTCGACCTGGACCAATAGCGGAGATCTCAATGTCGGCATCAGCGGCACTGGCATGCTGACGATCGCGAATGGCGGCACGGTGTCGGCCGGCGGCGTGGTCAACATCGCCGTCATGGCGGGCTCTGTCGGCACGTTGAACATCGGCGCGGCGAGCGGATCGCCCGCGGCGGCCGCGGGCGCGCTCAATGCGGCAAGTGTCCAGTTCGGACCGGGTGCTGGCGCAATCAACTTCAATCATACCGACACGAACTACACTTTCGCGTCGGCGATCAACGGCGCGGGCACGATCAACCAGATCGCCGGCACGACGAGCCTGACCGCCGATTCCAGCGCCTTCACAGGTGCGACCTACGTCACGGGTGGCCGGCTGGCGGTGAACGGCTCGCTGGCCAATTCGGCGGTAACAGTTGCGGGTGGCACACTTGGTGGCAACGGTACGGTTGGCGGCATCGTCGTACAGTCGGGCGGCATCATCGCACCGGGCAATTCGATTGGCACCCTCGACGTCGCGGGCGGCATCGACCAGGCAGCGGGCTCGACCTACCAGGTCGAACTGACATCGACCGGCCAGTCCGACCTCGTCCAGGCGACGGGCACGGCGACCATCGCCGCCGGCGCGGTCCTCGACGTGGTCAAGACGGATGCCGCGCCTTATGTGCTGGGCACACACTACACCGTGCTGCAGGCCGATACCGGCGTCATCGGCACCTACACGCTCAGCGGGGCCGGCCCCTTCATCGGACTTGTCGCCAATTACGACCCGACGCATGTCTATCTCGATGTGGTGCAGGCAAAGTCTTTCGCCTCGGTCGGCCTGACGCCCAACCAGATCGCCACCGGCGGCGGCGCCGAAAGCCTTGGCGGCGGCAATCCGCTCTTTGATGCCATAATGGGCCTGCCGAGCGAAACCGCTGCCCAGGCAGCCTTCGACCAGCTCTCGGGTGATATCCATGCCTCGGCCAAGGGCATGCTGCTCGAAGACAGCCGTTTCGTCCGCGACGCCGCCAGCAATCGCATCGCCGCGGCTTTCGGCGATGGTGGTGCGGCGGCACTGCCGGTCATGGCCTATGGCGAGGGTGGACCGGAGATGGTCGCCGCCGACACCGATCGCTTCGCCGTCTGGGGCCAGGCCTTTGGTTCGTGGGGCAACAAGGACAGCGATGGTAACGCCGCCGCCTTCGACCGCTCGACCGGCGGCCTGCTGGCCGGCGCCGACACGTTGGTCGGCGGCTGGCGCGTCGGCCTCATCGGCGGCTACAGCCATTCCTCTTTCGATGCGGACGCCCGCAACGCCTCCGGCAAGAGCGACAGCTATCATCTTGGCCTCTATGGCGGCACCAATTGGGGTGCCATCGCCTTCCGCAGCGGCGCGGCCTACAGCTGGAGCAGCCTCTCGACAAGGCGCTCCGTCGCCTTCGACGGTTTTGCCGATCAGCTCTCGGCCGATTACGATGCCGGCACGGCGCAAGCGTTCGGCGAATTCGCCTACAAGGCCGATGCCGGGCGCTTCAAGGTCGAACCCTTCGCCAATCTGGCCTATGTCAGTCTGCATACCGACGGCTTCACCGAAACGGACGGTGCGTCGGCTTTGACCAGCGCCGGCACAAGCACCAACGCCACCTTCACCACGCTGGGCCTGCGAGGCTCGACGGGCTTCATGCTTGGCGGCGTCGACGCCACCGCGCGCGGCATGCTCGGCTGGCGCCATGCCTTCGGCGATGTCGCGCCGACGTCCAGCTTCGCCTTCGCGGGCGGAGACGCCTTCACCATCGCCGGCGTGCCTGTCGCCAGGGACGCGGCGGTAGTCGAGGCCGGTCTCGACCTCGACATGTCGGCCAATGCCACGCTCGGCCTCTCCTATACCGGGCAATTCGGCGGTGGCACGGTCGACCAGGGCGCCAAGATCAATCTGGGCCTGCGGTTCTGACCCAGAGCATGATGCCGAAAAGTGTGACATCATGTCTCTTTGATTAGGGCCGGCTTTTGCAGCCTGAGCCGGCACGTCAGTCGATCCTACTCCGGCGAAGGCACCGGCGGCTTCGATGTCAGCGCGGTGCCGGCGGCCGCGACGATGACGGCGGCGATGCCGGCGAGTTGCGGCACGGTGAGGCTCTCGTGCAGGAACAGGAAGCCGGCGAGTGCGCCCAGTCCCGGCTCCAGGCAGGTCAGCGTGCCGTAGATGCGGGCCGGCATCCGGGTCAGCGCCACCATCTCGAGCCAGAACGGCAGCGCGCTGGAGAACAGGCCGACCAGCAGCGCGCTGACCAGGATCGACGGCGCGAGCAGCCCCGTTCCGGCCTCAGCCACGCCGAAAGGCAGCACCAGCACCGCGGCGATAGCCATGCCATAGGCCGTGGTGCGCGAGCCGAGTTCCGCGCCCGCCTTCTGGGCGAGCACGATGTAGAGCGCCCAGAAGCCGCCGGCCGCCAGCGCCAGCATCACCCCGGTCGGATCAAGCGGCTGCAGCGAGTGGACAAAGGGCGAAAGCAGGACGATGCCGGCCACGGCCAGCGCGATCCAGGCGAAGTCGCTGGCGCGCCGCGAGGTCAGCGTCGCCACCAGAAGCGGCCCGGAAAACTCCAGCGCCACCGCGACGCCGAGCGGAATCCTGGCGAGTGCCGCATAGAACAGCAGGTTGAGCGCGCAAAGCGTCACGCCATAGGCGATGAGCCACGGCAGGGTGGCGCGCGACGGCCGCACCTGCCACGGCCGCAGCACCGCGATCAGCATCAGCGCGCCGATGACCAGCCTGAGCGTCGTCGTGCCCTGCGCGCCGATGACCGGAAACAGCGTTTTGGCGAAGGTGGCGCCGATCTGGATCGACACCATGGCGCCCATCAGCGCCGCGACGGGCAAGGGCGCCGCTTCGCGACGGGCAACCGGGGTCAATGTCACTTGATGCTATCCTCCATGCCGCGGGCGTCAGCTCCCTGGCGGCCTGGGGATAGGCCGAACCGGCCCGCCTGTCGTGAGGCAGCGGAAACGGCTTGATGGGGTCAGGACCGGTGCGCGAGGCGAACAGCCTGCAGCCGCCGCCTCAGCCGGCAAATGACACGCCCCTGCGGCGCATCCCGGCCTGCACGCCAAGCAGGATCAGCCGGGACAGGATTTCCATGTCCAGCGGCATGCTTGGGCGCCAGACGTCGAGCAGCAGCGCCACCCGGGCCTCATCGGCGTTGTTCATCACCTCGTGCGGGTAGGTGTCATCCCACAGCATGCCCTCGCCGTCGGTGATCCGCCTCTCCTGATGATTGATCATCATGACGGTTGCCGGGCGGCCATCCGCCTGCCGCGGAATGGCCAGGCCAAGGTGAAATCGCATGATGCCCCGAAAAGGCCCGCGATGGCTGGGGATGTGTTTGCGCGGTGCCAGGAACGAAACCGCCGCCGATTTGACTTCCGGGCATTCGGCCAGCAGCCGCGCAAGAACCGGCATCCGTGCGAGGTTCTCCGGCACCGCGAGGTCATAGGCCTTGAGCACGAACATGCGCCAGTCGAGACCGTCATTGGCCGAGATTTCGGCCTGCTCCGGCATGATGTCGTGGAAGCGCGGCACTTTGTTCAGTCGCACGGCAAGCGCTTCGTCGCGGATGCCGCGCCAGGCACTGGTGAATTTCGCCGCGTTCGGAAATTCGGTGGCTACATCAAGGATAGCCGGCGCGTCTATCCGTTTTTCGTAGACACGCCGGATCACATCGGATGCAAGATCGTAGGTGCGCGACATTTCATGGCCTCGACGATACTATAAACGAACATCTGATGCTTCGGCTTACACATTTTAGTCACTGCGTGACGAGTTGGTCGGCCAGCCTTGGCCCGGTCTTGATGTCGATGATTTCGGGCTTGTTGCTGTCGACAAAGCCGTTCCGATATCACAGGCGAAATGAGGTGCCCGTGGCACCGGGCCACGTTTCAACCTGTCATGGGACGTTTCCCTATTGCTGGGTGGCCGTCACCGGCGTTTCGTCGGTATCCTGCCCGGGATCTTGTTTGGCCGCCCTGCCCTTGAAAATGCGTCGCACCGTCACGAACAGCAGCGGCACCAGGAACACGCCGATCACGGTCGCCGCGATCATGCCGCCCATGACGCCGATGCCGACCGAGTTCTGCGCGCCGGAGCCGGCGCCGCTGGCGATCGCGAGCGGTGTGACGCCGAGGATGAAGGCCAGCGACGTCATCAGGATCGGCCGCAACCGTTGTCGCGCCGCCTCCAGCGTCGCCTCGACGAGCCCCATGCCCGCCGCTTGCCGCTCGATCGCGAATTCGACGATCAGGATGGCGTTCTTGGCAGCCAAGCCGATCGTGGTCAGCAGGCCGACCTTGAAATAGACGTCGTTGGTCTGGCCGAACAGGCTTGCCGCCAGCAGCGCGCCGAAGATGCCGATCGGCACCGACAGCATGACCGCGAACGGGATCGACCAGCTTTCATAAAGTGCCGCAAGGCACAGGAACACAACCAGCGCCGAAATCGCATAGAGCGACGTCGCCTGGTTGCCCGAAAGCCGTTCCTGATGCGACAGCCCGGTCCATTCATGCGAATAGCCGGGCGGCAGTTGGGCGACCAGCCTGTCGATCTCGTCCATCGCCGCGCCCGAACTCACTCCGGCCGCCGCGGCGCCCTGGATCTCGACCGCGGCCGATCCATTGTAGCGTTCGAGCCGGGGCGAGCCGAAGGTCCAGTGGCTGGAGGCGAAGGCCGAGAACGGCACCATGTCGCCGCTCGGATTGCGCACCTGCCATTTGTCCAGGTCTTCCGGCTGCATGCGGAAGTTGGCGTCCGACTGCAAATAGACCGGCTTCACCCGTCCACGATCGATGAAATCGTTGACGTAGTTGCTGCCCCAGGCGGTCGAGAGCGTGTTGTTGATGTCGGCGAGGCTGACGCCCAGCGCGCTTGCCTTTTCCTGGTCGATGTCGATGGAGAATTGCGGCTGGTCCTCCTGGCCGTTGGGCCTGGTATTGGCAAGCAACTTGCTCTGCGCGGCGAGGCCCAGAAGCTGGTTGCGCGTCTGGATCAGTGCGTCGTGACCGGCGCCGTTGACATCCTGCAGGTAGAAGTCGAAGCCATTGGTGTTGCCGAAGCCCTGGATGGCCGGAGGCGCAAGCGCGAAGACCTGCGCGTCCCTGATCTTCCTGAACGCGCCCATGGCGCGACCGGCGATCGCCTGCGCGGCCATGGCCGGCGATTTGCGCTGGTCGAAAGCCTTCAGCGGCACAAAGGCGATGCCGACATTCTGCCCGGCGCCGCCGAAGCCGAAGCCCGATGCGGTGAAGACGCCCGCGACCGCGTCCTTTTCGTCCTTCAGATAGTGGTCGGTCACCTGCGCCAGCACGCGCTCGGTGCGGTCCTGCGTGGCGCCGACCGGCAGCTGCACGCTGGTGATCAGGATGCCCTGGTCTTCTTCAGGCAGGAACGAACTCGGCAGCCGGGCAAACAACCAGCCGACGCCGATGACGATGGCCAGGAACACGGCGAGGAAGCGCCACGACCGGTTGATGATGCCATGCGAGCCATCGCGATAGGCTGTCGTGCCGCGGTCGAACATGCGGTTGAACCAGCCGAATGGACCGGTCTGCGTCGCATGGTTCTTCGGCCGCCGCAGGATCGTGGCGCAAAGCGCCGGTGTCAGCACCAGCGCCACCAGCACGGACAGCACCATGGCCGAGACGATGGTCACCGAGAACTGCCGGTAGATGATGCCGGTGGAACCGCCGAAGAAAGCCATCGGCACGAACACGGCCGAAAGCACGGTGGCGATGCCGACCAGCGCGCCGGTGATCTCGTTCATCGATTTTTCCGTCGCCTCTTTCGGCGACAGATCTTCCTCCTGCATGACGCGCTCGACATTCTCGACCACCACGATGGCGTCGTCGACGAGCAGGCCGATGGCCAGCACCATGGCGAACATGGTCAGTGTGTTGACGGAATAGCCGAACAGCGACAGCACGCCGAACGTGCCGAGCAGCACGACCGGCACGGCGATGGTCGGGATGATCGTCGCCCGCAAATTCTGCAGGAAGATGAACATCACCAGGAACACCAGCACGATCGCCTCGGCCAGCGTCTTGACCACCTCCTCGATCGAAAGCCGCACGAAGGGCGAGGTGTCGTAGGGATAGACGACCTCGACCCCTTGCGGGAAGGTCGAGCTCAGGCGATTGATCGTCGAGCGCACCGCCTCCGCGGTGTTGATGGCGTTGGCGCCGGTCGCCAGATTGATGGCGACACCGGCCGCCGGCTTGCCGTTGTAGTGGGCTTGCGTCGTGTAGCTTTTGGCGCCGAGCTCGACCGTGGCGACATCGTTGAGGCGGACCAGCGAACCGTCCGTCTGGCTCTTCAGGATGATGTTGCGGAACTGTTCCGCGGTCTGCAACCGGCTCTTGGCGGTCACCGTGGCGTTGAGTTCCTGGCCCTTGCGCGCCGGCAGGCCGCCGAGCTGGCCGGCCGAGACCTGCGTGTTCTGCGCCTGGATCGCGGCCGCCACGTCACTCGGCATCAAGGCATATTTGGCGAGCTTGTCGGGATCGAGCCAGATGCGCATGGCATAGCCCGAGCCGAAAAGCTGCGTCGAGCCGACGCCTTCGACGCGCTTCAGCGTGTCGTTGATGGTGGCGTCGATATAATCGGCCAGATCGGTCGAGTTCATCTTGCCGTCGCTGGAGACGAAACCGATGACCATCAGGAAGCCGGTCGAGGATTTGGAGACGGTGATGCCGTTGCTCTGCACCACTTGCGGCAGCTGCGACTGGACGAGTTGCAGCTTGTTCTGCGTCTGCACCTGGGCGGTGTCGGGATTGGCGGCACTGGTGAAGGTCAGCGTGATCGAGGCCGAACCGGTCGAGGTCGATGTGGCCGTCATGTAATCGAGATTGTCGATGCCGGTCATGCCTTGCTCGATGACCTTGGTCACCGAATTTTCCACCGTCTGGGCGTCCGCGCCCGGATAGGTGGCGCTGATGTTGACCGTGGTCGGCGCGATCTGCGGATATTGCGAGATCGGCAGCGTGGTGAGCGCGAGCAGGCCCCCCAGCATGATCACGATGGCGATCACCCAGGCGAAGATCGGCCGGTTGATGAAGAATGTGGACATCGGCTCAGTTTCCGGTCGAGGCGGCGGGCGCCGGTTGCTGGCCGGCGCTGGCCATCTTGGAGGGGGCGGATGCGGCCGATGTCTGCCCGCGATCCTTGATCTCGCCGGTCGCCTCGTCGATTGTCACTTCGACACCCGTCGCATCGCCGCCGGGCCGCACCAGTTGCAGGCCCTCGACAATGACACGATCGTTGTCGCCGACGCCCGAATCCACCAGCCAGTTGTTGCCGACGCTGTTGCGCACCGCGAGCACGCGCGTCTCGACCTTGCCCTGCGCGTTGATGACCATGGCGGTCGCCTCGCCCTTGGTGTTGCGGGTGACGGCGCGCTGCGGCACCAGGAAGCTGTTCTGGGCGACGCCCTCCTCGACGAGTGCCCGCACATACATGCCCGGCAGAAGCAGGCGATCGGGATTGGGGAACTCGGCCCTGAGCGCGAAGGTGCCGGTCGTCTGGTCGACATTGGCGCCGGCGAATTCCATCTTGCCGGTCTGCGCGTAGATGGTGCCGTTCTCGAGCTTCAGCTTGACGCTGACATTGGGACCGCTGAACTTCAGCCGCCCTTCCGTGATCGCCTGGCGCAGATCGAGCAGATTGGTGCTCGACTGCGTAACGTCGACATTGATCGGGTCGAGCGAACGGATGGTGGTCAGCACGGTTGCCTGATTGGTGGTGACCAGCGCGCCCGGCGTCAGCGTGGACTTGTCGATGCGGCCGGCGATCGGCGCGGTGATCGAGGTGCGATCGAGGCTGATGCGCGCCGTCTCCACGCTGGCCTTGGCCGAAGCCACATCCGCCTGGGCCTGCGCCAGCGTGGCGGCGGCATCGTCATAATCCTGTTTGGAAACAACGTTCTGCTTCAAGAGCCCGGCGTAGCGGTCGAACTTGGCCTGCGCGGTCGGCACCGCCGCTTCCGCCTTCTGCTGGGCCGCTACGGCGCTGTCGTAGGCGGCCTGGTAGCTGGCCGGGTCGATGAGATAGAGCGGTTGCCCCACCACCACCTCGGCGCCCTCCTCGAACAGGCGCTGCTGGATGATGCCGTCCACTTGCGGCCGTACCTCGGCGATCAGCGAAGCCGCCGTGCGTCCCGGCAATTCGGCCGTGATAGCGACCGATTGCGGATGCAGCGTGACGACGCCGACCTCCGGCTTGCCCACGCCACCCATGCCGGCCGGCGTCTTGCCCTGCTCCTGCGAACATGCCGCCAGCAGAAGGGCGGCAGTGAGCGCCACCGTCCAGGGGGCGAAGCGGCGCGGATGATTAGACTGGATCGGCATGGCCTGGATCTTTCCCTGGAGTTTCGGTCGCCGTCTGGCTGTCCGCGAAGGTGGGGTTGAAAGGATCGACGAGAGTGCCGGCGATGGCGAGCGATGTGGTGACGATCGGTGCCACGGCGCCCGATGTCATGGCGCCCGATGTCATGGCAAAGGCCACGCCGGTACGGCGTCGAACAAAACTTCGAAGCGGCTCATGCTGCGCTCCTTCTTCTCGGCCAGAGAACACCCGATGAATTTCGAGTTGGCGGCCGCGATGCCCATCCATGGCATTATGCCGATGATCGACGACATGCCAAGCACCTTGCCGGGCGCCCTGCGCGATCTTGCGGCGATAGTGTCCGTGGCGGTGGGGCCGCGAGACTGGCAGCGACAGGCGCCAGGCGGCGAAGTCCAGGCGGATCGCGCCCTTCAGCGTATCGGCCGGCAGGGCCAGCGGCACGCCGCGCCCGGGCGGTGCCGCCCGGCGGCCGGCGCGGCCGAGCGAGAATTTCGGGCTGACCGACGCGATCAGCCGCAGCATCATCAGGGCTTCCCACATTGCCGTGCTTCCATTGGGGTATCGAAGGGTGGACGGCGGTACAGGACCGCCATCCACAAGACCGGCCGGCCCGAGAACGGGTTGGACACCGGGCCGGCCGGCGCGGCCGGCCAGGATTATCCGCCGTTCCCGGGCTGGGGCGGCGGCGGGCCATCATTGGGCAGGCCGCCTTGGCCGGCTGCGTCATCCGGCGGGCCGCCCAGGGGACCGGGGGGTGGTCCATGCGGGCGTTCCGCCGAAGCGAGGATTTCGAGCTGTTCGGGCGTGAGCTTGGCGCGCAGCACGGCGATCGCATCCTTCAGCTTGGCGGCCGAGGCCGAGCGCGCCGTGACGTCGTCGGCCAGCCTCTCCTGGAAGGCGAAGGGATCGGCCTTGCCGCCCGGACCCGCATCGGGGCCCTTGGCCTCGGAGCCGCCAGGACCATGATCGTGACGCGCAAGCAGCGCCTGCAGCGCGCTGGTATAGTCGCGCCACGCGTCGAGCTGCTCGCTGCGGATGCCGACGCGCGTCTCCAGCACCGCCAGCCGGGCCGCCAGCATGAAATCCGGCGGCAGTCCCATGCGGCGGGGGCCGAAACCTTCCGGGCCAAAGCCCTGCCCGCCCCAACCCTGCGGACCCCAACCCCGTGGACCGTGCCGCATCGGCCCATGCGGGCCAAAGCCCTGCGGGCCCGGCCCGTTCTGGCCGCACAAGGCCATCGGCCCGTGGTCAGGCCCATCCTGCATAGCCATGGCTGGCGGCCCACCAGGGGCGCCGTCGGGATCTGGCTGGGCGGCCAGAGCGGGGTGGATAGCGGCGACGGAAAACAGGCCGAGCGCAAGAAGTCTGCTTCGCATGACGGTGTTCCTTTCTCTCATGCATCGGATGGCCATGACGATAGGAAGGCTGTTTGTCCGCTTCGCGTCGGCATGTTGCCGAAGGTTTCCGCAACGGGGCAATTTGTTTCCGAATGTTTCCAGCGGCCCGCTGGCAACATTGCGTTGCAATTTTCCATGCCGCTCGCGCGCGCTCTTCCTATAATCACGGTCGAGCAAGGGCACGATCATGCAGTCACATCCCCACATCCTTGTCGTTGACGACGACCGCGAGATCAGGACGCTTCTCGGCCGCTATCTCGACGGCCAGGGTTTCCGCGTCTCGGTGGCGGCGGACCGGCGCGAGTGCGAGCAGAAGCTGGCCTCCGGCCAGTTCGACCTCGTCGTGCTCGACGTCATGTTGCCGGACGGTTCGGGGCTCGACATCTGCCGCGCCTTGCGCGACCGCAAGCCGCAGATCCCGGTGATCCTGCTCACGGCGCTGAAGGAAGATGTGGACCGCATCATCGGCCTGGAACTCGGCGCCGACGACTATCTCGGCAAGCCCTTCAACCCACGCGAACTCATCGCCCGCATCCGCGCCGTGCTGCGGCGCGCGGTGCCCGAAGAGGCGCCGGCCCCCCGCCCGCGCATCTACCGCTTCGCCAGCTACCGGCTGGAGCCCGACACCCGCAAGGTGACGGATGCCCGAGGCGAGCTTATCGACCTCACCGGCGCCGAGTTCGATCTCTTGCAGGTTTTCCTCGACCGCCCCGGCAGGTTGTTGTCGCGTGACCAGCTGCTCGATCTCACCCAGGGGCGCGAGCGTGATCCGCTGGAACGCTCGGTCGACGTGCTGATGAGCCGGCTGCGCCGCAAATTCGCCGATACCGGCGACGGGCCGCTGTTCAAGACCGTGCGCAATGGCGGCTACCAACTCACCGCGCGCGTCGAGGCGGTGGAGGCGCAGGCGTGAATTCGCTGCGCCGCCGCCTCATCCTGCTGCTGGTCATCTCGATCGTCGGCGTCGTCGGCCTGGCGACAGCGGCCGTGCTCAGCGTGCGCGGCGGCGGGCCGCCGCCGGAACTGACCGTGCCGTGGGTCGCCCAGCAGATGGAGCTCGTTGCGCGGCTGCTGCCGGGGCCCATTCCGGACGTGCTGCGGGTGCAGTTCGCCGAGCGTCCGGCCGGCGGCAAGGTCGATCGTGCGGAAACGGCGATGCTCAACGACATCCTGCACCGCCGCGGCCTCGACTTGCTGGCCATCATCAGCGCGAAGCCGGACCAACCCGGCCAGATCGCATCGGTGCAACTGCCCGACAGCCGCTGGGCGATCATGGAGGTGCCGCACCTCAAGCCGCCGCGGCGCGAATGGCTGGTGCTGGCCGGCTGGATCTCGCTGATCGTGGCCGGCGCCACGGCCGTCTCGGTCTATTTCACCGCCGTGCTGATCCGGCCGCTGGAAATGCTGGAGGCCGCCGTCTCCAAGATCGGCAGCGACGGCATGCTGGCCGCGGTGCCGGAAGTCGGTTCGGCCGAGGTCAAGGCGACGGCGCACGCGCTGAACCAACTCTCGTCGCGGCTGAAGACATCAATGGAAAGCCGCATGCGGCTGGTCGCCGCCGCCGGCCATGATTTGCGCACGCCGATGACGCGCATGCGGCTGCGCGCAGAATTCCTCGACGAGGAGCGCGACAAATGGCTCCACGACCTCGACGAGCTCGACCGCATCGCCGACAGCGCCATCCGCCTCGTGCGCGAGGAGGTGAACCAGGATGCCGTCGAGCCGATCGACCTGGAGAAGATGGTGCGCGACATATCAGCCGAAATGGCCTCGCTCGGCCATGCCGTCTCGATCGGGCATCTGGACAAGGTCTCGATCCGTGCCGGCGCGCTCGGCCTGCGCCGCGCGCTGCGCAACCTGATCGTCAACGCCGCCACCCACGGCAAGGCCTGCACCATCACCCTTGCCGTCACCAACAGGCGCGCGGTCCTGACTATTTTCGACAACGGCCCGGGCATTCCGTCCGACCTCATCAACAAGGCCTTCGAGCCCTTCTTCCGCGTCGACCCCGGCCGCCAGCAATCCATTCCCGGCGCCGGACTGGGCCTCGCCATCGCCAAGGAAATCATCGAGCGCTACGGCGGCACGGTCACGCTGGAGAACCGCACGGGCGGCGGACTGGCACAGACGGTGATGTTTGAGGTGGCGTGAGCGTCGGCGCCGTTCGCCCCGCCCGAAGCCGATGGCGACCGGCGTCTACTTCTCGTGCATCTTCGGCGTGCGGACTGATATGCTCCCGGCAACGGCTTGCGGATCGAATGGGAGCGCGCGGAGATGTCGATCAAGGTAATCGGAACTGGCTTCGGCCGCACGGGCACGGATTCAATGCGCGAGGCGCTGGCCATTCTCGGCTTCGGCCCCTGTCATCACATGCATGAAGTGATGGGCAACGAGGAGCAGAAACGGATGTGGCGTGCGCTGGCCCAAGGTGCCGCGCCGGACTGGAACCAGCTGCTCTCGGGATATGCCTCCTGTCTGGACTGGCCCTCGGCGTACTACTGGCGTGAACTGATCGAATTCTATCCGGATGCCAGAGTGATCCTGACCTACCGCTCGGCCGAAAGCTGGTGGGAGAGTTTTGAAAAAACGATCGTGGCGGCACTTAAGCAAAGCGTGGATCAGGAATCGCTGGGCGTTACCCTGATCGCCAGGCAGGTGTTCGGCGGGCGGCCCGGCGATCGGGCGCATGCCATTGCCTGCTACGAGGCCAATGTCCGTGCGGTGTACGCCAGGGTTGCACCGGAGCGGCTGCTGGTCCATGCACTCGGCGATGGCTGGGAACCGCTGTGCAGCCATCTCGGCGTTGCGATACCGGATCAGGATTATCCCAACCGCAACGCCGCCGAGAGCTTCAGGTCGAGATTTTCGCTGAACTGATCTGGACGAATGCCGGCGGTGCCGGGCCCCGGCGAATCTGGGTTCCTCGCCCCCTCTGGCGTGGGGCGAGGAAAAAGCGCGGCGTTTTTACCCCGCCATCGCCAGCGGCACGGCGCTTTTGTTGGGGATCTGGATGTCGATTTCCAGCGTCGACATGGTCTCGCCGCGGTCCATCGAGACCTGGATGTAGTCCTGGTCGATCTGCACATGCTTGGCGATGACAGCCAGAATCTCTTCGCGCAGAACGGAAACGAGATCGGGCTGGCCACGGCTGCGGCGCTCATAGGCGAGCAGCACCTGCAGCCGCTCGCGCGCCACCGGCGCGCTGGTGCGCCGCTTGAAGAGGTCGAGGATGCTCATGCGGCCCTCCTTCCGAGAAGCCGGTCGAGGAAGCCCTTGCGCTCGAAGGGCACGATTACCGGCAGGTCTTCGCCTTCCAGGCGCCGGGCCGCTTCGAGATAGGCCTTGGCGGCGGCGTTGGTGGGTTCGGAGAGCGTTACCGGCGCGCCGAGGTTGGAGGCTCTCAGCACGTCCTGGCTCTCGGGAATGATGCCGAGCAGCGGCACCGAGAGGATCTCGAGCACGTCGTCGATCGACAGCATCTCGCCGCGCGCCGCGCGCGCCGCGTCATAGCGCGTGACCAGCACGTGCTTGGCGATGTGCTCGCCCTGTTCGGCGCGCATGGTGCGGGCGTCGAGCAGGCCGATGATGCGGTCGGAATCGCGCACCGACGACACTTCCGGGTTGGTGACGATGACCGCCTCGTCGGCGAAGCGCATGGCGAGCTGCGCGCCACGCTCGATGCCGGCCGGGCTGTCGCAGAACACATAGTCGAACACCTGGCGCAGTCGGGCGATGACTTCGGCCACACCCTCCTCGGTCAGCGCATCCTTGTCACGCGTCTGCGAGGCCGGCAGCAGATAGAGCGTCTCCAGCCGCTTGTCGCGGATCAGCGCCTGCGACAGCTTGGCGGTGCCCTGGATGACGTTGACGAGGTCGAACACCACGCGCCGCTCGGCGCCCATGATGAGGTCGAGGTTCCTGAGGCCGACGTCGAAGTCGACCAGCGCCACCTTCTTGCCGGTCTTGGCCACGGCAGCGCCGAGTGCGGCCGTCGAGGTCGTCTTGCCGACGCCCCCCTTGCCCGAAGTGACCACCACTACCTTGCCCATATAAATCCAGCCTCCGTTGGCGTTTTTATGTTTTCGTTTCGCCGTGGCCAGCACGGCGCCTGATCAGAACCGCCGACACTCGCACGCGAAGCCGGCCCGAAGCTTGCGCCTCGGGAGCCGGCCTCAGCCGAGCGGCAACACGCACAGCGCATCGTTTTCGAGGAAGGCCTGCACCGCCTTGCCGCGCGACACCCCTTCCATTTCCTCGGCCGTGGTGTACCAGCCGTCGACCGCGAGCAGCTCCGCCTCGTTCTTGCGGCAAAAGATGCGCGCCGAAATATTGCCTTCCGAGCCCGCGATCGCCCGGCCGCGCAGTGTGCCGTAGACATGGATCGAGCCGCCGGCGACGATCTCGGAACCCGACGCCACCGAGCCAAGCACGATGACGTCGCCGTGCGGATGGAAGACCGACTGTCCGGAACGGATCGGCGCCTTGATCATCAGCGTGCCAGCGGCGGGTTCGGGGGGCATCTGGACAGCACCCTGCCCCACCCTTGGAGCCTCGGTCCCGGCCGCATCCGTTGTTGCCGCCTCCGTCCGGGCCACCGCCGTCCGGGCCGGTTCGATCCGGACCGCTTCGAGCCTTGCCAGCGCGGGATCCGCCATCTCGTCCTGCGAGGCCTGCAAGGCCTCAGCATGGACCGCATTTTGCCCTGACGGTTCCGCCCGGGCCGGCGCCTCGGCGGCCGCCGCTTCCAGCTCTTCCGCCCGCGCCTTGCGCGCGGCCCGGCCAAGCAGCCCCTCCGCCGTCGCCTCCTTGGCGCCGGCCAGCAGCGGCGGCAGGTCAGGCCCGAGCGAAGCACCCTCCATCTCGATGGCATAGACACGGATGCCGCGCGCCCCAAGCGCGGCGACCAGCAGCGCGATATCCTCGACGGCGGGCTTCAGCACATTGAGATCGAGCACCACCGGCCGGCCGGAAAAATAGCCCGGCGAATTGCCGATCCAGTGATCCAGCCCCTCCAGCCAGTCAGAAATCGGCGCCTCCGGCGTCAGCGTGAACGCGACGAAGGAGCGGGCGCGGAAACGAATGGATTTGGCCTCGAGGGGGGCGGCAAAGGTCACGGCTGGCGAATCCTTACTCAATGGTTAAAGGGTGCCGGCCGAATGGTTAACAAATGGTTAATGGAGGCGATCAACTTGGCAGCCAGGGAGAGAATTCAAGGTCGGCCGAGTGCCGGTACCGCATGCCTGCCTATGACGCCGCGAATGTCTTCATTGGGCCAGAGAAAAAGCGGAACGTCCGCTTTCGGGAGATTGGCTGGAAAGTCGCCTTTCCAGTGTGGCGCGCGTGCGGTCATGCCCATTGTTTCCAGGCGTTCTGCTGGTCCGACCGCGATGCGCCGAGCGCCCGTAGTACCGCCTCGATGGTCAGTTGCGTCAATTCGGGCCGGGGGCCACGATCGAGGATGCCTCGCGTCACCTGCAGCCATATACCCGTGACGATGTCCACCGCGAGCTCCGCGTCGCGTATGCTCATTCGATCCTGGGCTATTGCCTGGGTAATATCCGCCTTCAGATTCGCTCGAATACCGCGCGCATACTCGGCGCGCGACTGAGAACTCTGAACGACCAGCCGTGCCCAGTTTGGGTCCGAGATCGCCTTTTCCAGGAACTTCGCGAAGGCGAAAGACAAGCGTTTGACAGGATCTTCAAGTGCGAGGCGTGCATCCGTCAGCACCGCGTCGAAGCTCTCGCCGAGTTTCTCCCCTACAGCCGCGGCCAGTTCGTCGATGCTCTGGAAGTGATAGTAGAAGGTACCCTTCGCTATCCCGGCTGCCTCCACCACGGCATCGATCGTAACGGCCTCGCGAGGCCGTTCTCCCATCAGCATCATCCCGGCATCCAAGATCAGCGTACGCGTTCTTTCCCGCTTCTCCCGTCCGATCTCCGCCCTGCGCGCCAAATCAACCTTTGCCATCCGTCCTGCCTTTTTTGCATTGCACCATTACGCAAATTTCATATTGACCAAATAGTCGATTTGACGCATTTGTACAATCCGAAACTTGCCCAGCGAGCCGGGCAGCAGCTCGAGCTCCGGTGTTCGCAACACAAGCGTATCTGACAATAAGGAATGGCATCAATGAATGTTCAGTCCCAGCACTTCAAATCAAGGCCGCTGCCGTTCGAATGCATTGCCTTGGTGCTGCAAGGTGGAGGCGCGCTCGGGGCCTACCAAGCGGGAGTCTATGAAGCTCTTGCGGAAGCCGACATTCATCCGGACTGGGTTGCCGGCGTGTCCATCGGCTCCATCAACGCGGCAATCATTGCCGGTAACGCGCCTTCCGAACGGGTCTCAAAGCTACGTGCGTTCTGGCGCGAGATTACGGCGAACCCTCTGCTCGACTGGGCTACCGCTGTGGACGCGCTGGCTCCCAAAGGCGACCTGCCCCGCGCGATCTTCAATCAGTTCAGCGCAGCCTGCGCGGCAATCGCCGGCGCGCCGGGCTTTTTCAGCCTCCGGCAACCCGCTCCCTGGCTCCGCCCGGGTGGAGCAATCGAGGGCACAAGCTTTTACGAAACCACCCACCTGAAGAGCACGCTTGAGCGGCTCGTCGACTTCGACCGGATCAACGCAGGCGGCATGCGTTTCAGCGCAGGCGCAGTCAACGTGTGCACGGGTAATTTCGTCTACTTCGACAATCAAACCCATACGATCCGTCCAGAGCACGTGATGGCCAGCGGCTCGCTCCCGCCAGGCTTCCCGGCCATTGAGATCGAGGGGGAGTTCTACTGGGACGGCGGCCTCATCTCGAACACTCCGTTGCAATGGGTGGCCGAGAACGGGCCTCGGCAGGACACGCTCGCCTTCCAGGTGGACCTATGGAGCGCCCAAGGTGATTTTCCTCGCAATCTTGCCGACGTGGCGACCAGGCAGAAGGAAATCCAGTATTCCAGCCGCACGCGCGCCAACACCGAGCAGTTCAAGCAGCAGCAGCGGTCCCGGCACGCGCTTGCGGGCTTACTCGCAAAGCTTCCCGCCGACCTGCTCGGCAGCGATGAAGCCACCATGCTGAGCTCCCTTGCCGACCACAAGGTCTACAAATTGGTTCACCTGATCTATCGGTCCAGACAGTACGAGACGCACTCGAAGGATTACGAGTTTTCCAGGCTGTCGATGGAGGACCATTGGCAAGCCGGTTACCACGACGCGGTGCGCACGCTGCGTCAGCCAGAGGCACTGGGCAGACCGGACAATCTGGAGGGAGTCAGCACGTACGATCTCGCCGAGGACGGACAGGAGTAGCGGTCGCGACGCGGCTGCGCGATCGAGATCGTGCTCCAATCCTCCAAGCTCAAACGGGCTTCTCCTGAAACCCAGCAGACCGCTTCACCCAAGGAACACCAGCCATGAACCAAGACGCTGTCAGGGAAACGGCCTTTGCCATGCCTCTGACCAACCCCGCCTATCCAGTCGGTCCATATCGTTTCCGAAATCGCGAGTATCTGATCATCACCTATCGGACGGATCCGAGGAAGTTGCGCGAGCTTGTGCCGGAACCGCTTGATGTGCCCGACCCGTTGGTGAAGTTCGAGTTCATACGCATGCCCGACTCTTCGGGCTTTGGCGACTACACGGAAAGTGGACAGGTCATTCCTGTCTCCTTTCGCGGCCGCCATGGCAGCTACACCCATTGCATGTTTCTTGACGATCACCCGCCGATCGCAGGTGGCCGCGAACTGTGGGGTTTCCCGAAGAAGCTGGCCAGTCCCACGCTCCGCGTGGAGACCGATACTCTTGTGGGCACGCTCGACTACGGCCCGGTCCGCGTCGCCACCGCAACGATGGGCTACAAGCATCGGGCTGCCGAACCCGCTTCCGTAAGGACCTCACTCAGCGGACCCAATTTCCTGCTCAAGATCATCCCCCATGTCGACGGCAGGCCGCGCATCTGTGAGCTGGTCGAATACCGTTTGGAAGACATCGATCTCAAGGAAGCCTGGCACGGCCCGGCATCGCTCGATCTTTGGTCGCACGCGCTGGCCCCGGTGGCAGAGCTGCCGGTTCTCGAAGTGGTATCGGCGATGCACATCGTTGCCGATCTGACGCTGCCGCTCGGCACGGTGGTCCATGACTATCTTGCCGACACGAAGCCAATGTTTAGCAAAGGAAAAACCCATGCATTCGCTGAATGAAACGTTGTCGGTCGAGCATGCAAATCCGGACGGCCGTCTTATGGACAAGGTCGTGATGATCACTGGCGCCGCCAGCGGCATCGGCAGGGAAATTGCACTCACCTTTGCCAGTGAGGGGGCAATGGTGGTCATCGCGGATCTCGATCGGCAGGCGGCCCAAAGGACCGCGGCTGAGATCGATCCCACGGGCAAACGTGCGCTCGGAGTCGCGATGGACGTCGGCGATGAGGAGCAAGTCGAAATCGGCATGGGCCAAGCGATCCAGGCCTTCGGCCGGTTGGACGTCCTGGTCAGCAATGCCGGTGTCCAGATCGTCGGCCCACTCGTCGAATTCGAATTCGCAAAATGGAAGAAACTCCTTTCCATCCACCTCGATGGCGCCTTCCTGACCACCCGCGCCGCCTTGCGGCAGATGTACAAGCAGAACAGCGGCAGCATCATCTACATGGGATCGGTACATTCCAAGGAAGCATCGCCGCTCAAAGCCGCTTACGTGACAGCTAAGCATGGCCTGATCGGCCTGGCTAAGGTCGTAGCGAAGGAGGGTGCCGCGCATGGAGTTCGTGCCAATGTGATCTGCCCCGGTTTCGTTCGCACGCCGCTGGTGGAAAAGCAGATTCCGGAGCAGGCCCGCGAGTTCGGGATATCTGAAGCGGAAGTCGTCAAAAACATCATGCTGAAGGAGACCGTCGACGGCGAGTTCACGACTGTTCAGGACGTGGCGGAAGCAGCGTTGTTTCTCGCGGCCTTCCCGTCTAGCGCGCTGACCGGCCAGTCGCTGGTGGTCAGCCACGGATGGTCCATGCAGTAGCCAAGACTTTGGAACCAAGCCGGCGACGAGACATGGGGGCCGTGAAGCGTTGCGGACGTCGGCCAGTTGATGGGCTTGGCGCCCTGGGCGGGTCTCGCTTCCCATCTCGTTCGAAGTGGCCTTCCATTCGCCATGGCCTTTTTGCATGGCACGATTGCGCGTAACTCATATTGACTAGATAGTCGATTTGACTTACTAGTCTAAATCGAAATGAGCCACTCAGTTCGGCCCGTGGCTCGCCTTTCCAGTTCCCTGCAACCCGATCTTTCGAGCGGAGGCTTCCATGCGCCTGTCGTGGCGTCTTTCCCTTTTGGCCGGCATCGCCGGCCTTTGTCTTGCCGGCTGTTCACAAAAGGAGGCCGAGGCGCCGGCAGCGCCACGAACGGCGCGCGTGATGGTGGTGACGCCCCACAAGTTCATGCTGGTGGCGCAAGGCGCCGGGCGCATCCAATCGCGCTATGTCAGCCAGGTTGGCTTCGAGGTCGGCGGCAGGCTCGTCTCACGCGATGTCGACGCCGGCGCAACGGTCAAGAAGGGCCAGAAGCTCGCGACACTGAGCGCGGTGGATTACCAGAACAAGGTGACCGCCACGGCGGCGGACCTCGACGCGGCCAAGTCCGCGCTCGTCCAGGCCGCCGCCCAGGAGGAAAGGTTTCGGCTCCTGCTCGGGAAGGGCTTCGCCACGCATTCGCAGTATGATGACGCGCTGAAGTCGCTGCGGAGCGCGCAGGCACAAGTTCAGGCGAGCGACGCCAATCTGCGCATCGCCCAGAACCAGCTCGCCTATACGGAGCTCAAGGCGCCCGACGATGGCATCGTGACCGCGACCGGCGCGGACCCCGGCCAGGTGGTGGTCGCCGGACAGATGGTGATCGAGATTTCGCGCAATGACGAGCGCGAAGCCGTCTTTGCCGTCGCCAGCGAGGACATCATCAGGGCAAGCCTTGGCATGCCGGTGAACGTTGCGCTTCAGGCCCACCCTGAAATCGCGGTGACCGGCACGGTCCGCGAGATTTCGCCCGAGGCCGACAGCGCCACGGGCACCTATCAGGTGAAGGTTGCCATGCCTGCTCCGCCCCCGCAAATGCGGCTGGGAGCAATCGTCGTCGGTCGGGTCGAAAGCGACCAGGGTCACATGGTTGCGACACTTCCCCCGAGCGCGCTGCTGCAGTCGGGAAACGAGCCGCAAGTTTGGGTGGTCGGCAAAGACGACAAGGTCGAGCGTCGCAAGGTCCAACTGCTGCAGTTCGATGCAAATTCCGTCACCGTGAGCGAGGGACTGTCCGCGGGCGACAAGGTGGTGGTCGCCGGCGTGAACTCGCTGGCTGACGGCGAAGTGGTCAAGCCCAATGCGGAGGTCGAGTGATGGCCAGCTTCAACCTTTCCGAATGGGCCGTTCACAACCGCTCGATCGTCGTCTTCCTGATGCTCGTCTGCGTGGCGGCTGGTATCACCTCCTACGAGCGTCTCGGTCGTCAGGAAGACCCGGATTTCACGGTGCAGACCATGGTGGTCCAGGCAAACTGGCCCGGGGCCACCGCGGCTGACACGATGCAGCAGGTGACGGACCGGATCGAGAAGAAGCTCGAGGAAACTCCGAACCTCGACTACCTCAAGAGCTACACCAAGCCGGGCCAGGCGACGATTTTCGTCTACCTGAAGGAATCCACTCGCAAGCGCGACCTCGCCGGCATCTGGTACCAGGTCCGCAAGAAGGTCAGCGACATAAGTCAGACCCTGCCGCAAGGCGTGGTCGGGCCGTTCTTCAATGACGAGTTCGGCGACGTCTTCGGCTCCATCTACGGCATAACCTATGACGGTTTCAGCCCGCGTCAGGCGCGTGACTTCGCCGAGACCGCGCGGGCCGAATTCCTGCGTGCTCCAGACGTAGGCAAGGTCGACATCTATGGCGACCAGGACGAAAAGGTCTATTTGAATTTCTCACCGCAGAAGCTCGCCAACCTGAAGCTCAGCCTCGATGACGTGCTGACGGCGATCGCCCATCAGAATGCCGTCGTGCCTTCCGGAATCATCAACACGCCCAGCGAGAACATGCTGGTCGACATGACCGGCTCCTTGTTGGCACCCGGCGACATAGCCAAGCTCAATTTTTCCGTGAACGGGCGCTTCTACAAGCTCTCGGACATCGCCGAGGTGCAGCGCGGCTATAGCGATCCGCCCAGCAAGATGTTTCGCGTCAACGGCAAGCCGGCCATCGGCATCGGCATCAACATGCGCGACGGCGGCAACAATCTCGACTTCGGCAAGGGACTGCACGCGGTGGCGGAGCGGCTGAAGCAGCGCTTTCCTGTCGGCATCGAGCTCAATCTGGTCTCGGACCAGCCCGAGGTCGTGCGTGAGGCCATCGGCGAATTCACCAAGGCCCTCCTCGAAGCGGTCGCCATCGTGCTCGTGGTGAGCTTCCTCAGCCTCGGCCTGCGCGCCGGCCTGGTGGTCGCCCTGTCCATCCCGCTCGTCCTCGCCATCGTCTTCGCGTTCATGGAAGCGGCGGGAATCAGCCTGCAGCGCATTTCGCTTGGTGCGCTGATCATCGCTCTCGGCCTTCTGGTCGACGACGCCATGATCACCATCGAGATGATGATCTCCAAGATCGAAGAAGGCATGCCGAAGATCAAGGCGGCAACCTTTGCCTATACGTCCACCGCCTTCCCGATGCTGACGGGAACACTGATCACGCTGCTCGGCTTCCTGCCGATCGGGTTCGCGGACAACAATACCGGGCAATACACCTTCTCGCTGTTCGCCGTCATAGGCGTGGCGCTCATCGCGTCATGGTTCGTGGCCGTCCTCTTCGCGCCGGTGCTCGGGCTGACCCTCTTGCCCAAGCACATGAAAGCGCATGGGGCGGCGGAGCCAGGGCCACTCATGCGGCTGTTCCGACGCCTGCTGGCGTTCACCATGCGGCACCGTTTTCTCACCATCGCCGCATCTCTCGTTGCCTTTGGCCTCTCGCTTTACGGCATGGGCTTCGTCCAGCAACAGTTCTTCCCGGCCTCCAACCGGCCTGAACTGCTGGTGACGATGACGCTGCCCAAGAATGCCTCCATCACCGCTACCGAGACGCAAACCAAACGGCTGGAGAAGGCGCTTGCGGGTGACGCCGACATCGACCACTTCTCCTCCTATGTCGGCGGCGGCGCCATCCGGTTCTACCTGCCCCTGGATGTGCAGCTCGACAACGACTTCATGGCCGAGACCGTGGTCGTGGCCAAGGACCTTCAGGCGCGCGATCGTGTGCAGGCCAAACTGCAGGCGCTGTTCGCCGACAATTTTCCGGACGTGACCGCGCGCATTTCGCGCCTGGAACTGGGGCCGCCGGTCGGCTGGCCCGTGCAATACCGGGTGAGCGCGCCTACTCCCGACGATGCCAGGAAATATGGCGAGCAGGTGGCCGATATCCTGCGGGCTTCCGGCCTCGTGCAGACCGTCAACTTCGACTGGGGCGAGAAGAACAAGACGTTGCGCATCGTCGTCGACCAGGACCGCGTTCGGCAGGCGGGGCTTAGCTCCGAACAGCTTTCCCAGGCCCTCAACCGGGTGCTCAACGGCTCGACGGTCACGCAACTGCGCGATTCCATCTACCTGGTCGACGTGGTCGCACGCGCCCAGAACGACGAGCGTTCCAGCATCGAAGCCCTGCGCCACCTTCAGATCACCACGCCGACGGGCGCATCCGTTCCGTTGCGGGAGCTCGCCGATTTCAAATACGACCTCGATGAAGGCTATGTCTGGAGGCGCCGGCGCCTGCCCACGATCACAGTCCAGGCAGAGCCGCTGCCGGGACTGCAGCCGGCCTTCGTGCACCAGCACGTTGCCGCCGCGCTGGAGGCGCTTTCCAAGTCGATGCCGGCGGAAACGTCGATCGAGACCGGCGGCACGGTGGAAAAGACCGCGCTCAGCAACGCTGCCCTGCTGGCCCAGTTCCCGCTGATGATCACCCTGATGCTCACGGTGCTGATGGTCCAACTCGGCAGTTTCCGGCAGGTCGCCATGGTTATCAGCGTGGCGCCTCTCGGGCTGATCGGAGTTGCCATCGCGCTGCTGACCACCAGCACCCCGATGGGCTTCATCGCGACGCTCGGCATCATTGCGCTCGCCGGCATGATCATCCGCAACTCGGTGATCCTGGTGCACCAGATCGAGCATGAGCGGGCTCAAGGAATAGAACCGTGGAAGGCGGTGATCGATGCCACCGTCCACCGGTTCCGGCCGATCATGCTCACCGCGGCCGCGGCGATTCTCGGCATGATCCCGATCATGCACGACGTCTTCTGGGGGCCGATGGCCTACGCCATCGTCGGGGGGCTCGCCGTCGCCACCATGCTGACGCTGGTTTTCCTGCCAGCCTTTTATGTGATGGTGAACGGAATCCGGGAAAGCGACGAGCCGTTGGCGGCGCCCGAGCCCAGCGCCGACGCAATCCCGATCCTGGCCTTGTCGGATCGATAAAGGAGGCAGCCATGCTGGAAACACGCCCTACTCTCCTTGACCGCTTTCTCACGACCGATGCCGTCAGGTGCGCGGAACCCGACGGGACGACGCGCGAATATGTCGACAAGATGCTGGCCGCAGCGCTGCAGGAGGCGCAGTCGGTGGCGCGTTCCTACGACACCAAGGCGCAGATTGTGGGCGTGGGCTACATCCTCGCCCTCAACCTGATCCTGCGCTTCGGGGACCTGCTGCCGTCGCATGCCCCGCTCGGGCCGCTGTTTTACGTGGCGGTCTGGGGGATCGTCATCATGCCGATCGTGCAGTTCGGGCAAGTGCTCTATCCGAGCCGCAGGCGGGCTGACAAGGAACTCAACCGCAAAGTGGCCGGTGCCTGCGCCGTCCCGCCCGTCTACTATGTGGATCCTGGATTCTTCGCCGGTGTGCGCGACCTGGTCCACCTGGCCCTGCAATCCGATTGGACCTCGGTGATAGCTGCTGAATTGCTGAAGACCTCACGCGTAAGGGAGATCAAACAGGCGCGTTTCCACCGCGCCCTGCTGATGACCGTCGTCTCCTTCGCCGTGCTCGGAGGCGAACAGCTTTTTCGCAGCTTCGCCTTAGCTTGAAAAGAAACCACGTCAGGCCCCGATAGCTATGCTGAGGATCATCCTGCTTTGCCTATGTGCAATTCAACTCACAGGCTGCATCGCCGCCTATCCACGCGATGGCGTGCCTGTAGAACGCATGGCTGCCGCCGAAGTGAGCGGCTATCCCCGAGACATACGCGTCTGGGGCGATTCCGACGAAAGTTTCCCGCCCGATCGTCTCATCGCGTTCCGCGACGAGAGAATCAAGGCGGCAAAGGCCGACCCTTCCATCAAGCTGCGAGAGCTCGACGCGCTTACCATTTCGGGCGGCGGCAGCAGCGGTGCCTTCGGCGCTGGAATCCTGGCGGGCTGGACCAAGGCCGGCACCAGGCCCAGGTTCGACATCGTCACCGGCATCAGCACCGGATCGTTGATCGCGCCCTTCGCGTTCCTTGGCCCGGCCTATGACGATCGCCTGAAGCATGCCTTCACGACGATCAAGGACGCCAACATCTACACCGAGCACAGCTTCATCGGCGTGCTGTCGAGCGCCTCGATCACAAGCAACGCTCCCCTTGCCAAAATGCTCGACGAAGAAGTCACCGAGGACATGCTCGATCAGATCGCTCGGGAGTCCGGCAAGGGACGCAGGCTCTTCATCGGTACGACCAATCTTGATGCGGATCGGCCCGTGATCTGGGACATGGGCGCTATCGCGGCGAGCCGTCGCCCGGACCGGCTGAAGCTCTTCAAGCAAGTCATGCTGGCCTCGACCGCCATTCCAGGGGTATTCCCTCCCGTCGAGCTGCAAGTGACCGCCTCCGGCAAAACGTACCACGAAATGCACGTCGACGGCGGCACCAGCAACCAGGTCTTTCTAATGCCCGCCGGCTTGAGCATGCGTGAACTCGATCGGACGTTCCACGCCCGGGTCAAGGCGCGCCTCTATATCATCCGCAACGGCCGAACGACGCCGGTGCCGGGGATCGTGAAGGCCACACTGCCCGACATCGCGGAGAAGGCGGTCTCGTCCCTCATCAAGACGCAAGGGATCGGCGATCTCTACAGGCTTTACGCCATCGCCAGGCGCGACGGCATCGCCTACAACTTCATAGACGTTCCGGCCGACTTCACAGATGAGCCGAAAACCCCGTTCGAGAACAAGTTCATGCGGGCTCTGTTCGAAAAAGGCTATGAAATGGGCCGGGATGGCGTGCCATGGAAAAACGTGCCGCCTCGTTTTTCGAGATGAGCTGGTTCGAGCCGGTGGTCCCGCTGTACCCCGCTGGTCGTTCCGCTCGTTCCGGAAGGTCGGCCTGCACCTTGAGGCGCATTGCTGCCGCTTCGGCAATTTCCCTCAATGCCGCTTAAAATACTGCACCTCCTTCTCATGCTTCTCCGCCGCCTCGCGCGTGTCGAACGTGCCCAGGTTCCGCCGCTTGCCCGTCTTCTCATCCTTCTTGCGCGAATAAAGCCGGTATTTTCCGTCCTTGAGTTTCCTGATCATCGGTCTCTCCTCTTCGAAAAGACGAACGGCCCGGTCGTCGCCGGGCCTTCAGATTGTCAGTCGCGGTGCTCGGGCATCTTTTTCAGCTGGTCCTTGGTCCAGTTGGTCACGGCGTGGACATCGCCGTCCTCGTCGCGCATGAAATCGAGCTCGCTGGCGGCGACGGCGACCGGCTTGGCGCCGATGCCGAGGAAGCCGCCGACATCGATGACCACCTGGCTGCCGTGCAGATGGTCGACCGAGCCGATCTTCTCGTCGCGGGGCCCGTAGATGGTGGCGCCTTCGAGCGTGTCCGCGGTCAGTTCGGCCGGGCTCAGCCTGACGTGGTTCGTGTGGTCCATGACTTCAATCTCCTTGGTTGGGGGACAGGGTGAACCTCCGAGGCGGCCAAGGGTTCCGATGCAAGTGAAGGAGCTGTCGCCTATGTCGATGACGCCGTCCAGGCAGGCTTCGTCCGTCAGCCAGGCTGCCCGGCGGCACCGCGCTTTCATGGCCTGCTTCAGCAATTCGGGGAACCGTGCGCGGCGCCTGTCCGCCCGGAATTGCGTGAAAAGGCGTCAGGATCCGGCGCGCTTCTTCGCCTCGAGGCTGCGTGCGGCCTGTTCGATCGCGGCGCGGTCGCTGCCCAGGCGGTCGAGCAGTGCCTGCGCCTCGTCGCCCGATATGCCGGTGCGCATGGCGAGATCCTCCACCGCCAGCACGTCCGAGCTGGCGATCTCGCGGGTCTGAGGCAATGCGTCGTCGGCGGTCAGCGGCAGCGCGGCCTCCCTGTCGATCTCCATCTCGGCCTGGTGCCAGTGCCGCTCGTGGTCGCCATGCACGCCGCCTTCGCGCTGCCAGATCTGGTAGGCGCGCTCGCGGATCCTGTCGTTCCTGTCGTCGCTCATATCACTTCCTCCACCGTGTGGGGAATGAACGCCGCGCCGAGGCGAACGATCCAAAAAATCCGCGTGATCGGGAAGGCGCCGGCGCCTTTCATCGCCTTCGGACCCGCTACTCGCATTGCCGTCTCGGCCCGCCCGAATATGGCTGGTAGCTGTTGTCCTCCGGCCGGTAGGAGCGGTAGCGGCTGAAACAGCTATCGACATGGTCGGCGGAAGGCTCCGTCGCGGCGGCCGAACCGGTGCCGCCCGCCTCGACATAGCTGACTTCGGCCGAAGGCTGCGCGGACTGGTCGCCGGCATCGAGATAGGGCGAGCTGCAGGTGCGCTGCCGTCCGCTGTAGGACATGTAGCTGTTGTCGTCCGGATTGTACGAGCGGTAGTGGCTGGCGCACCATTGGACATGCGACGGCGGCAGCGCGGCCTGCCTTTCGGCCGCTGCCGGCGGAACCGCGCTTGTCACGGTCGGGTCGGGCGCCGGCTCTTTGGGGGCCAGGTCAGTCGGCGCGGGCTGGTCGGCCGGCACGCGTTCGAGATTTTGCGCCGCCTTGTCCACCGGCCGCGCGTTTCTTGTCCACAGCTCCGACACGCTGACGGTCGGCCTTGCCTCATGCGGGGCTTTGGCGGCAAGCAGCCAGGCGGCGAAGCCCAGCCCGCTGCCGAAAACGGCAAGAGTCAAGACGAAGCCGCAGACCAGTCCAAAAATCGCTTTCACGTCACCCTCCGTAAGCCCTCGCTCATAAAATGCGGAGCATCAAGGCTGGTTCCAGCAAAGTGCGTGCTGCAAACGCCGGCCAGCCCCCTCTTCCCGTCACTATACGGGGAGATGAGGCGTGGTCCGCGCAGCGGACGAAAGCCAACTGCTTGGCTTTTCGAGCAACGAACGCCGGCAGGCGGGTGAGGGGCAGCGCCGACTTCGGCAACTGGCAATCCGAAGCAACTATCCTGGCCCTTGATGACGTCGGGGCGCCAGCAATGCCGCCACCATGTCCTTGTCGCGCTGCCGCTGCCCTAGATAGAGGGCCAGCAGACAGTCCAGCGAAATCCTGCCGGCGCCGGCGGTGGCCAGCACGAACATGCCGCCTGATATCGCCAGGTCCTTTTCGAAATGCAGCAGCTCGTTCTGGCTGGCGAGGTTGGTGTGAAACAGCGTGGCCGTGGCCAGGCAGAACAGGCCGAGCCCGATGGCCCCCAGCCGCGTCAGCAGGCCGGATGCGATGGAGAGCCCTGCCCCCAGTTGCAGCGCGATGGTGGCAACGAACAGCGGCAGGCCGACGCCAAGCGCTGCCATCGCCTTGCCGGCGGCGTCGAAATGGGTGGCAAGCGTGGCGCCCTCATGCAGGAAGATGAGGGCAAGCAGCAGCCGGCCGGCGAGCAGGGCCGCGTCCCGCAGGTACAGCTTGGTGACGAGGCCGTGCAGCCTCGCGGCGGATTCGGTCGGTATCATGGTCAGCCTCCATTTTTGCTAAAGGGCCGGAGCCGGCGCGAGGGAGAGGATGCCGGCTCCGGCAATGGGCGCCAGCCACGAGCGCCCAAACTTTGTGGGGACTGGCGTCGGCGCCAAGGCCTCCTCATCCGGTCGCTTCGCGGCCGCCTTCTCCCCCACGTCCTTGGGCAGGGCAATCGCATATGGGCCAAGGCTTTCGCCCTACGAGTACCCCCACCCCTATCCCCTCCCGCAAGTGGTCCCGCGAGGGGAGAGAAAGGCCGCTGCTATTTCGTCACCTTGGTGTCGATGGCCTTCTGCAGGTCGGAAAGCTCGTCGCAGCCGGCGGGGCACAGTTTTTGCAGCGATGCCAGTTGCTCCCTGGCCTTGTCCATGTCGCCGGTTTCGACATAGAGCTCGCCCAGATATTCGCGGGCCGCCTTGTGGTCGGGCTTCAGCTCCAGCGCCTTGCCGTAGTAAGTCAGCGCCGTCTTGGTGTCGCCGGTCTTGCGCAGCGTGAAGCCGAGCAGATTGTAGACATCGGCCTGCTGGTTGTCCTGCGCGAGATCGCGCAGGTCGGCCAGCGCGCCCTTGTAGTCCTTGGCGTCGATCTTGGCCTTGACGGCGGTGAGGTCCGGCGCATCGGCGCCCTCTATGTCATCGACCGCATAGGCCGGCATGATCGTGGCGACGGGAACGACGGTCAGCACGGCAATGGCGCCGAGCAGGCCGAACAGGGCGTTTCTGCCCAAAAGAGACCGTTTCATTGTCTTTCTCGCTTTGATTGAGTGCTGGGGTTGCGAGACCGTTTCGAAATTCGCTCTGGCGCCGCCAGAGTAGGGTTTCCAAACGGTTTCAAATTTGAACCGGGGTGAAGCCATAGGCACCGCCGTCCTTGACGAAGACGCCGGTGCCCGGGAACGGGAAGTGCGAACCGCAGACGCGGATGTTGTCCGCGATCACCCGGTCGATGATCTTGTGACGCGTGGTGATGGCGGTCGGCCCATCCTGGTCGTAGCTGCCCTGCCACTCCGGATGCGGCGCGAGAAGCGCCGGCACATACATCGTGTCGGCCGAGACCATGAACTGCTCCTTGCCGGAATTGGCGAGGTACACCGAGTGGCCTGGCGTATGGCCGGGTGCCGCGATGATCTGGATGCCGGGCGCGACCTCGGCGCCATCCTCGACCAACTTCCAGTTCTTCCATTTGGGGAAGTTTTCGGCGATGCGCTTGCCCGCCGGCTTGCGGCCTTCCGGCAGTTTCGCCAGCCGGCTGGGGTCGGTCCACCAATTGTATTCGGTGGCGTTGACGATCAGCTCGGCATTGGGGAACACCGGCGCGTTGGTGCCCTTCTCCATCAGGCCCCAGACATGGTCGGGGTGGAAATGCGAGATCATGATGGTGTCGATCGCCTTGTAGTCGATGCCGGCGGCCGCCATGTTGGCCGGCAGATGCGTGGCATTGGTCTGCCACTGGCCGACGCCCGAGCCGGCATCCATCATGATCAGCCGGCCGCCCATCTTGAGCACCACGACGGTGAGCGGAATGGGCATGAAGTCGGTGGTCAGCCCCGCCTTGGCGAGCGCCGCCTTGGTGTCGTCGACCGAGACATTCTTGATGAAGGCCGGGTCGTGCGGCTTGCGCCAGATGCCGTCATAGACGGCGGTGACCTCGATGTCGCCGACCGTGTATTTGTAGAAGCCGACGCTGGGTTCCACCAACGTTTCGGCGGAGGCTGGGCGGGTGAATTCAAGCTTGCCGGCAAGGCCGAAGGCGGCAGCGGCGGCGGCGGACTGAAGCACTGTGCGGCGTGTCATGCTGAACATTGGGATCTCCTCAGGTGAGTGGTGGCTGTCACGGATGGAAATGGCGGAGGCCCCTGCCCTCCGCCGCTGATTGCGCGCCATGGGCGCCGCCGGCAAAGGCCGAACTCGAGGCAAGCAGCATCGCAGCCACGCTGAGAGCGAGCTTGGTCATTCGGTAAGTTCCTTGTCCCGTTTCCTCGACGCGGGTCGCTGAAATGGCCCCGCTGTAGGGAAGACCCGGCAAGACCGCGCTTTATTCCCGGCTGCGGCGAGATTTTTTTGGAAGGCTGGAATCTGGTGGCAGCGGCCATGCGGAGAGGGCGCCCAGACACAATCCAGAAACAATATTCAACAGTTCGGAAAAACTGGCGAAAAGATCGGATGGCATAACCATCCCTCAGCGACCGGAAATTGGCCGCCGCGCGGGCGAACGGGGTTTGGTACGGGGCAATGCAACGAGGTTCGAACGGAAGGATGGGGGTGCTGTTCGGCATGTCGCGCGCCGCCGGCAGCGCCGAGGCGATATGCTCCTTGCCCTGCTCCCGAACATGTGAAGACAGAGCGCCGAATATGTGATATCGGGCCGGCCAAAGAGGGGTGCGACTCGGCGGTCATCGATCGCCGGTCGGAATTCCAGGCTCTTCCATGATGGAAGCGCCAGTCATTCCACCTCCATCAACAACGGTCAAATTGCAGCGGCGGCACAGCCGAATGCCTGTCGGCGCGGCGGCATGAGCGAGATGTGCCTGTTCGGTCAGGACGAGAAAGTTTTGGAAATGGATCACGGTGTCGATGTCGCCGAACTGGACAGGGAGAGATCGGGCGGAGACCCCGAAGGGGCTCGCCTGGACAGCGTCGATGCACTTGTAAGGATTGCCTCCGGTTCCGGCACGGATAAACGCGCCCAGATTTTGACGGGCGCCGATTTCGCCCGGCAGGGTCAGCCCGGTGAGCGGCTCGATGCGGTCTTCGAACAGCTCGCCGCGACGTTCTCCACCTTGCCGGCGGTGATCTCCGGGGGGCGTGTCTGGACCTACGAAGAAATGGACAAGCGCGCCAACCAGTTCGCGCGCCTGCTGATCGAACGCGGCGTGCGGCCCGGTCACCGGGTTGGGCTTATCCTCGACCGGTCGGCGGAAACCTATGTCGCCCTGCTCGGCGTGATGAAGGCGGGCGCGGCCTTCGTGCCGCTGGCCACCGCCTTTCCCGAAGAGCGCATGTCGCTCATCATCGAGGACGCCAGCGTGGGGCTGACCGTCACCATCGCCGCCTACGCGTCGCGGGCCGAACTTCTGCCCGTCCCCTATGTGCTGATCGACAGCGCCGCAGCCGAGATTGCCGCACGGTCCGACGCACCGCTGCCACCGCCTGCGGCGGCGTCATCCGATGACACCTGCTACATTCTGTACACGTCGGGCACCACCGGCCGGCCCAAGGGCGTGGTCATCAAGCACCAGAGCTTCGTCAACTTCATACGGGTGGCCGCCGCTTCCTACGGATACCAGCCGGGCGACCGCGTCTACCAGGGCATGACCATCGCCTTCGACTTTTCGGCCGAGGAGATCTGGGTGCCGTTCGCCGCCGGCGCGACCGTTGTGCCGGCGCCGGGCCAGCTGCCGCTGGTAGGCGAGGAGCTCGCGGATTTCCTGAGCCATCATGACATCACCTGCATGGCCTGCAGCCCGACGCTGCTGTCGTCCATGACCAGCGACGTGCCCAGCCTGCGCACGCTGCTGGTCGGCGGCGAGGCCTGCCCGCACAATCTGGTGGTGCGCTGGTCGAAGCCGGGACGGCAGATCCTCAACACCTATGGCCCGACCGAGGCGACCGTCACGGCGACGATGGGCGCGCTGACGCCGGACAGCCCGGTGACCATCGGCGCGCCGCTGCCCACCTATTCGATCGTCATCCTCGACCCGTCCCTGCCGCAACTCGCCGAGCCCGGCGAACTGGGCGAGATCGGCATCGCCGGCATCGGGCTCGCTGTCGGCTATCTCAACAGGCAGGACCTGACGGAGCAGAAGTTCATCGCCGATTTCGTCGGCCTGCCGAACAATCCGTCGAAACGCATCTACCGCACCGGCGACCTTGGCCGGATCAACGACAATGGCGAGATCGAGTATAACGGGCGCATCGACACCCAGGTGAAGATCCGGGGCTATCGCATTGAACTTGGTGAGATAGAGGCGGTGCTGCTGGATCAGCCGGAGATCGCGCAGGCCGCCGTCACCACCTGGGAGATCGAGCCCGGCCGCGTCGAGCTCGTTGCCTATTACGCGCCCAAGGCCGGCCAGCCGCCGCTGTCGCGCGCCGACATTGCCCAGACGATGAAGCGGCGCCTGCCGGACTACATGGTGCCCTCCTATCTGGAGGAACTGCCGGCGATCCCCATGACGGTCTCCAACAAGGTCGACCTGCGCCAGCTGCCGAAGCCGACAAGCGTGCGGCTTTCGGCCGGCCGCACCATGGTGGCGCCCGGCAATGACGACGAGCGCTTCCTGGCCGATGCGCTGTGCGCCGTGCTGAAATTCGACGACGTGTCCGTCGAGGACAATTTCTTCGACGATCTCGGCGCCAACTCGCTGCTCATGGCCCATTTCTGCGCGCGCGTGCGCACCAGGAAGGAATGGGCCACGACCTCCATGCGCGACATCTATCTCTACCCGACGGTGGCGCGCCTGGCCAAGCACCTGCGCGTGCCGGAAGAGATGACGACGGCCACCAACGAGCCCGTCCTCACCCGCCAGGCATCGAATTTCGCCTACTGGACCTGTGGAATGGCGCAGCTGCTGTTTTACGGGGTCTACAGCTATCTAGCGCTCTGGGCGGTCAATCACGGGCTCAACTGGGTCTATGACGCGCTCGACGACCCGGTCCAGCTCTATCTGCGCTGCGTGGCGCTTTCAGCCGGTGTGTTCTTCGGCATATCGGGCTTCGCCGTCGCCGCCAAATGGCTGCTGGTCGGCCGCTGGAAGGCCGAGGCGTTCCCGATCTGGGGCCTGCGCTATTATCGCTTCTGGGTGGTCAAGACGTTGATCCGCTCGGCGCCGGTCGTCCTGTTCCGCGGCAGCCCGCTCTACAGTCTCTATCTGCAGCTGCTGGGAACCAGGATCGGCAAGAACGCGGTCATCGAATCCCGCTCCGTGCCGGTCTGCACCGATCTGATCTCCATCGGCGCCCGGACCATCCTGCGCAAGGAATCGATGATCCTCGGCTACCGCGCCCAGTCCGGCTACATCCACACCGGGCCGCTGACCATCGGCCGCGATGCCTTCGTCGGCGTCGGCTGCACGATCGACATCGACACCTCGATCGGCGACGGCGGCCAGCTCGGCCATTCTTCCTCGCTGCAGCGCGGGCAAAGCATTCCCGACGGCGAGCACTGGCATGGGTCGCCGGCCGTGCCGACCACGGCGGACTATTGCAAGATGCGCAACGTCAACCCGTCCAACATCCGCCGCTTCCTCTTCGAGGCGGCGCATCTGGTCGGCCTGTTTGCCATCGTCACCCCCCTGCCGCTGCTGTTCCACAGCTACTGGGAAAATGTCGGCGACGACTATCAGGAGACGATCGGCGTGGTCGCGATCGGCACCACGGTCACGCTCTTCGGCTACATCGCCGCGGCCTTCCTCGCCGCGACGCTGATACCGCGCCTGACGAACCTGATCCTGAAGCCAGGCCGCACCTACACGCTTTACGGTTTCCGCTACTGGCTGCAGACCGTAGCCGAATTCACCAGCAATTCCCGCGTGCTCGGGCTGTTGTTCGGCGACAGCTCGGCGATCGTGCACTACATGCGCGCCATCGGCTGGAAGCTGAACAAGGTGGTGCAGACCGGCTCCAACTTCGGCTCCAACCAGCAGCACGAAAACCCGCTTCTGTGCGAGATCGGCACCCAGACCATGGTGTCGGACGGGCTGTTCATGATCAACATGCACAAATCCGCCACCGCCTTCAGGCTGGAGCCGACGAAGATCGGCGAACGCAACTATCTCGGCAACAACATCTACTATCCGCCGGATGGACGCACGGGCGACAACTGCCTGCTCGGCACCAAGGTGATGATTCCGGTCGACGGGCCGTTGCGCGAGAATGTCGGGCTCCTGGGCTCGCCTCCCTTCGAAATCCCCCGCATGGTGAACCGCGACAAGGAGCTTATCGCCGGCATCGACGAGGAAGACCGGCGTCAGCGCATCCCGCACAAGAACCTGCACAATCTGGTGACCGTGCTGCTGTTCGTGGCGGCCCAGTGGGTCATGCTGTTCGCCACGCTGGCGATCTGGGATCGCGCCCTGAACTACTATACCGAATGGGCCGAGGTCGCCCTCTTCGTCGCCGTGCTGTTGACGTCCGCGATCACCATTCCGTTCTACATACTGGTCGAACGGGCCAGCCTCGGCTTCGGCAGGCTGAAGCCGCGGATGACGACGATCTACGACGTCACGTTCTGGCGCCATGAACGCCACTGGAAGCTTGCGGATTCGCCGATCGTGCGCCTGTTCAGCGGCACGCCTTTCCGGCCGATGATCCTGCGCCTGCTGGGCGTCAAGGTGGGCAAGCGCGTCTATGACGGCGGCGCCAACCTGACCGAACGCTCCCTGGTGGAGATCGGCGACGACGTCACCCTCAACGAGGGCTGCGTCATCCAGGCCCACTCGCTGGAAGAAGGTGCGTTCAAGTCCGACTATATCCGCATCGGCAAGGGCTGCACGCTCGGACCGTCCGCCTTTGTCCATTACGGCGTCGTGATGGGCGAAGGCTCGGTGGCCGATGTCGATGCCTTCGTGATGAAGGGCGAGGAGCTGGAGCCCTACTCCATCTGGCGCGGCAACCCGGCCAAGCTGCACCGGTTCGTCGAACCGGTCACGGACGGTGGCGCCAAGGCCTCCGCTTGAGGCCCGGCATGGCTGTCCGACGGGCGGATCTCGATACCCCGGGAACCGGGCCGTGACGGACTGGTCGGCCAGGACCGTGGATATCCGTCTCGCGCCCGTGACCAAGGCCAACCGGGCCCTGGTCGCGTCGCTGGAACTGGCCCCGGACCAGGTGGATTTTGTCGCGAGCAACGCGGAGTCGCTGAAGGAGGCGAGATCCGACCGGGATGCAAGGCCCCGCGTCGTGATGGCCGGCGACCGTGTCGTCGGCTTCCTGATGTACGAGGCGCCCGACGATGACGACGAGGCGCGCATCTACCGCTTCATGATCGACCGCGCCTGGCAGGGCAGAGGCTACGGCAAGGCCGCGTTGCGCCAGGTGCTGGACGAGATCGCCGGGCTCGGCCATATCAGCCACGTTTCGATTTGCTACGAACCGGAGAACGAAGCGGCGCGCCGGCTCTATCGCGCCGCCGGTTTCGTCGAGGAAGGTCTCGACGAGGACGGCGAAATGATCGCCGACCTCGTCCTGCCGGCGGACGGTCGTTGACGCGGCCGCCCTCCGCCGAAGGCGCGCTGCTCGAGGCCATGGCGGCAATCGCGCCCGGGGATATCCGAACCGGATGCCGGTTGATACGCGAGGCTGACGAAACCCATCTGATGCCCGAGGAAGCGCGTTCCATCCCCGCGCGCCAGCCGGCCATGCGGCGCGCCAGCGGAGCGGCGCGCTTGGTCGCGCACAGGCTGCTGGCCGATATCGGCATCCGCGACGTCGCCATCTTGCGCGCGCCGTCGGGCGCTCCGGTCTGGCCGCGCGGCATAACGGGTTCGCTCGCCCATGACGACGAGATGGCCGTGGCGGCGGTCGCACCTGTTGGCCGCATCCGCTCGCTGGGCATCGACGTCGAGCCCGCCCAACCCCTGCCGGACGACATTTTCGAAATTGTCTCGACAAATGCCGATCAAATCGGCACTACCGACCGGCAGCTTGCCGGCCGCATCCTCTTCTGCGCCAAGGAGGCGGTCTACAAGGCGGCCTATCCGCTCGATCGCCAGATCCTCGGCTATGAGGATATCGCCGTGGACCTCGGCACGGGCCGCGCGATGACGAGGACGGGCCGCAAGGTCAGCCTCGCCTACTGCGCCGCCCCGCGCGTGGTGGTTTTGGCCTTTGTTGACGACACGAACTAGGCGGTGAACTCATTAATGCGAAATGACCGAACTTGGTGGAAAGCAGTCATTCCCGCGATGCGGTTGGCCCCAGAGTAGGAAAGCGAAGCGGGGTTGCCGGATCAAGTCCAACCTCGGCAACTCGTAGCGGTATAACAGAATCGTCTGAATGAACGCGACCGGGCCAATTTCCCCATTTCACTTCCGCCATAAACCTGCGGCCGCGACATTGGACCTCAATCAAATCACCGACCACGGGAGCCGGTCCAGCAAATCGGTTTTCATCTTCGCGAAGCTCACGCTCCGTGACTACTTCGCCATCCTTTAGCGCAATACGCTTCACCCAATAGGCCATTGCGACGTTATAGTTCCCGCGTGTGAGATGGTCCAGCGAGGTTCAAACCGATGACCGCTTGCTCAGTTCCGCACTGGTTATGCGATAGTGAGTCTACATCCTAGGCGCCGTGCTCGTCGTCCCCTGCGCCGACGATCTCCCGATAATCTCTCACCGCGCCATCCAGCCCGCGTATCCGCCAGCTGTCCCCGTCGCGTCTTTCGAGGTGACACGGCCCGAGCGGCACCTTGCCGCCGCCTTCGGGCAGGTCGAGCACATAGACCGGATTGCAGATGCCGGACAGCCGCGCCCTCAGCGCTTCCACCAGCGCCTGGCCTTCGGCGATCGTGGTGCGCCTGTGCGCCATGCCACGCGCCAGGTCGCCATGGTGCAGATAATAGGGCTTGACGCCGAGCCGGTACATCAGCTCGCGGCAAAGCTCCTCCAGCACCTCGACATTGTCGTTGACGCCCTTCAACAGGACGCTCTGGTTAAGCAGCACGAAGCCCGCCTGCCGCAGCGTCCGGCAGGCCGCCTCGGCAGCGTCCGTGATCTCCCGCGCGTGGTTGAAATGGGTGACGACGGTAACCATCAGCCGGCCCTGCAGCGCTTCCACCAGCCCGGATGTGATGCGCGAAGGCAAAGCTACCGGCACACGCGTGTGGATGCGCAGCAGCCGCACATGGGCAATGGCCTCGATGCGGGCACGGATCTCGGCCAGCGCCTTGTCCGGCAGCGACAGCGGATCGCCGCCGGTCAGGATCACCTCGCGGATCTCGGGATGAGCTGCGATATAGGCCAGTGCTGGCTCCAGCGCCTCGCGCGTATAGCCACGGCCGATTGAGGTCAGCGATTCCTTACGGAAGCAGAACCGGCAATAGACCGCGCATTGATAGGTCGGGAACAACAGCACCCGGTCGGCATGGCGATGCGTCAGCCTGGGCACCGGGCTGAACTCATGATCGGCGATCGGGTCGCCAAGCTCGCCCTCCGCCTCCTCCAACTCCCCGGGCGACGGGATGACCTGAGCGCGGATCGGATCGGCGGGGTCGTTCCAGTCGATCAGGTCGAGATAGGCTTTCGGCGCGCGCACCTTGTGGCGGCTGGCGGCTTCCCGCGCGGCTTCGCGCTCGGCGGGCGACAGCGGCAGGGAGGCCAGGTCGCGCACATGGCGCACCCCCTCGCGGACATCGTCCTGCCAGGTGGTGTCGGCGGGGGCGGTAAGGGTTGCGGTCATCCAAAGCTCCTTGTACTCGGGCCGCTGAATACAGCATTGGAGGCAAGGGCTGAAGGTTCTTGGTGGCGAAGCGGCCAGAAAGCTTGGGTTCCTCGCCCCCATGAAATGGGGGAGAGGTGGCTCGGCGAAGCCGAGACGGAGCGGGGGCAGCGCCGGCCTCGCGCATTATGTCTAGAGGTTCCATTTGCAAAGCCGGAGCTTTACGCCCCTCTCCGGCCGCTTCGCGGCCACCTCTCCCCCGCCTTCGGCAGGGGCGAGGAACCCAAGGCATGCGGCGCCGCGCCTAGCCACCTGTTCCGCTCGTCGCCGCCAACGCCACGAAGGCGCTTTCAATCGTCTCGAACGTCAGCTCCGGATAAAGCGCGCCCGCTTCCGGGCTAGCCGTTTCCAGCGCGGTCTCGCCACGGATCCAGAACGCCCGCAGCAATCCGAGGCCGGGGACTGCCGCGATCATCCTCTCCAGCTCTTCGGCGCTCTGCCGCACGATGCGCGGCGAACGGCCGCTCACGCGCCGCCACAGATCGATCATCGCGCTTTGCGTGATCCTGTTCTGCGCGATGCGGATTTCACGGCGGACAGCACCGGGATCCTCCAGCGCGCGCATAGTGACGGCGGCGATGTCCTTTTCGCTGACGAATGTCGCCGGCACATTGCCGTCGCGATAGAGCGTCACCTCGTCCGGCGGCAGGGGCGTCGAACCGAAGCGCGTCAGGTCGCCCAGCGTCGCCACCCAGGTCGAGAAGAACCCGTTGGTGTAGATCACCGTATAGGGCAGATCGGCCTCCCTGATCGCATCGAAGACGGCTCTCTTGAGGTCGAGCGGTTCGATCGAGCCCGGCGCGGCGGCGGCAAAGTCGAGGCCGAAGCCGGCGGAAGGCACATAGCGGGAAACGCCGACATCCTTGACGGCGCGCACCAGCATCATCTCGCTGGCCGAACCGACATGCACGGAGCTGATGACGCGATCGACCTTGCCGACGGCGCGCACCAGGCTGTCATAATCGTCGAGATCGCCGACATGGACCGTGGCGCCGAGCTCCTTCAGCGGGCGTATGCGCTGTTCATTGCCCACGGTTGCCGGTCGGACCAGCACATGGACGCTGTCGCCATCGCGTGCACTGGCCTTGGCCATCTCGCTGCCGAGCAGCCCGGTGGCGCCGATGATAAGGGTGCTGGTCATATCCGCCTCCCATTGCCAAGGATTGAACCATCCCAGTCGCGCTCCAGGCCGATGTCATGCAGCCGGCGGTCGGAAAGCCGGGAAATCTGGTGCAGCGTGCGGCGGCGCTCGAATGTTGCGGCACTGCGCCTGGCAAGGCCGCTCATCGCCGCGCCGATGGGTCCAAGGGTCAAGGTCATTGTCCGTCTCCTGTTTCACTGTGCGCAAGCGCGCCGGTGCCGCCGCGAGGGCGAGCATGACGATTGCTCACACTGTGATTGGTCATTTCAGCGCATCCGGTGTTCCGAAGGCCGATCTGGATGCGCGCTACACCTGGATATTGGGTGTTTTCGGGCTGGACGACAAACGACTCTTTGTGCAGGATTTGTGAGCAACGCTCACAGGTCGAGATCATGCCGCGCCGACTGCCGCCTCTAACCGCCCTGCCCGCCTTCGACGCTGCCGCCAGGCATTTGAGTTTTTCCAAGGCGGCGGAAGAGCTCAACCTCACCCATGGCGCGGTCAGCCGCGCCGTCCGCAACATAGAAGACAGGCTGGGCATCCAACTTTTCGATCGCGAGACAAGGTCCGTACGCCTGACAACCGTGGGCGCTGCCTATGCGGTGGAAGTCGGCAAGGCGCTCGACCAGATCGCCGCCGCGACCATCGCCGCCACGCCCGACCGTTCGACGCGCATCCTGAACGTCAGCACGTCGGACGGCTTCGCCGGCCGCTGGCTGGTACCGAGGCTGCACCGCTTCCACCGGGCCAACGCCGACATCGACGTGCGGCTCTCCACCTCCGGTGTGCTCGCCGATTTCGTCAGCGACGGCATCGACATCGCCATCCGTTACGGCCGTGGCGGCTATCCCGGTGTGACGGCGGAGTTTCTCGCCGACGAGGAGGTCTTCCCCGTCTGCAGCCCGGAAGTCCTGCAAGGCGAACATCCGTTGCGCCAGCCTGGGGATTTGCGGCATCACAAGCTGATCCACGATGCCTTTCGCATCGACTGGGCGACATGGCTGCAGCAGGCCGGCGTCGAGGACATCGACCCCAAGCGCGGCGTGCGCTTCGATTCCGCCACCTTCGCGGTGGAGGCCGCCGTGCATGGCGAAGGCGTGCTGCTCGGCCGCAGCGCGCTCGTCTCGGCCGACCTTGCGGCCGGACGACTGGTGCGGCCGTTCAACCTCGCGCTGAAATCCGCCGCCCGCTACTACGTCGTCTATCCCGACGGCGCGCTGCGCCAGAAGAAGGTCCGGGCGTTCCGCGACTGGCTGTTCGCCGAGATCGCGGCAGACTGGGCCGGTGCGACAAGCAGTTGAGTGGCTAATGGCCGCACGCGCCTATTCCCAGGCGCCACGCTATCGCTTCGAGAAGGACCTTGCGGACGGCATGCTGGTCGAGGTGCTGGCCGATTACCCGCCCTCGCCGACGCCGCTGTCGGCGCTCTACCCGCAGAACCGGCAGCTCTCCCCGCGCTTGCGCGTGTTCCTCGACTGGGCGGCGCGCATCTTCGCCGAGGCGAACTTGTAAGAGGCCCCGCAATCCGGCCCCTGCCCGCCGCGCTCGGGCGGCCAGGCGCTGCGCAGCGTGCCTCCTCTGCCGCGGCTTCGACCGACCCGACATCGAGGCATCGCAAATGCAGCGGTCTTCATCACTATGAAGGGGGACGCGAGCCGGCGGCCGTGAGATGATGTCTGGCAAGGCAAACACACGCTTGCCCGAAATCCAGGCCGCAAAAGGCGGACCTGTCCAGGTCTGGTCGCCATGAGCGGATTGATGCTCCCGACACTTGAGAGGCCTTTCCCGTTCGGCCGCGGCATCGCCGAACACAGCCGCCGCCGTCACCGCCTGCGAAAGATGTTCCGAGACGGAAATCGGAGGCTGCGATGAAGCGCCTCTGTCTCATGCTTGGCTGTCTTCTGCTGGGTCTCTTGCCGGCCGGCAGCACTCTGGCGGCTGGCGCGGTCTTCTTCGGCGATGATGAGTCCTATGGTTGGTGCTCCGGCTACACAAGCAGGGAAGCCGCGCGTAAATGCGCGCTCGAGCAATGCAAGGGAGCAGAAGGCGTCAATTGCCAGCTGGCTTTGGAATGCCAGGGCGGATGGGGGGCGGTCGCCACAGGCGACAATGGCGGCTATGGCATAGCCTGTGAGGCCTCCATGGAGGTCAACGCACGCATTCAGGCCCAACTGGCATGCACCTTCGCGGTGAAAGGCTTGTGCCACACGCAAACCACCTTCTCCGAGCGCAATCAGTCCATCAGCCAGGAGGATAACGCGCTGTTTGACCGCACGATTTTCGCGCAGGTCCTGCTGCTCAAACTGGGTTACTACAAGGGCCGGATCGACGCCCACGCGGGATCGGATACAAAGAGCGCGTTGAAGTCGTTTCAAAGCCAGGCAGGCTTGCCGGTTACCAGCGAACCTGACGAGAAAACGCTCGACCAGCTGACGGCCAAGCTCGGTGGCGCCGGCGCGCTCGTGGCAGCCATCCTGGAGGGGAATCGCGATGTCGACACTTCGGACTGGCACATAAAAACGGCAGCGCCGCGCGCCGAGGCCGTGCAGCCATCGACGTCGCAGAACATACCGACCTCCCCGCTCGACGCATTCGGCGTGAACGAGGAGGCCCTGAACGGTGCCCTGTCGGAAGGCATCGGCAACATCAATGGCCAGACGGGCAATAATTTCAGTTTCCAGGGAACTTTCACCTGCGGCCGCCTGGCGGGCGACAGCAAGATCAGGTGCACGGCGACGGTGACCGATCCGGCCAGCCCGGAAGCGGATATCGTCGATCTCTACCATGTCGATGGATCGGACGTATTCGCGCAAATGGAGGCGATGGCCGACAAGAGGTCGCGCGAGGAAGGCGGCGCCGACCATCTCGACAGGAAGTCGCAGGCGACGTTCACCACCAAGAACGGAGAAAAACGGGTGGTCGATTTCGGTTGCGTGCAACACTTCGGAGATCGCGTCTCGCACGGCATCTGCTATATCGAAGTCACGAAGAGCATCGGCTTGATGACGACCGTGGCGCCGCCGTCGCCAAATCGCGATCCGGGCGGCGTGAAAACCACGGACGAAGGAACAGCCGAAATGCAAAGAGCGTTCGACCTGTTGGGAGGAATGTCGCTCGCCCTGCTCGACGTTACGTTGAAGAAGTAGGGATCCGTCTTAGCCCCACCGACGCCCTCGACAAGAAGATGGGGGCAGGTGTCGATCGTTGCCCATCGGCGCCATCTGATGCCATTGTCGCCGCGACAGCGCGCCATGCGATGGAGCGCCGCCAGGGGAAGATTGCCATGACCAGGATTGAAACCGGCTTGCCGCGCTATGAGGACGCCGTTCAGCGCTTTCGCATCGAGGACGAAATCGCCACGCTCGATGCCTCTTTCAGCCTCGGTGCTATGTTACCGCGGTGACCCTGCCCGCTTTATTGAGGCGACAACTGACTTGCGCTTGCCGAACTTCGATGCCGCCCTGTCTTGCATAGTCTATTCGCACCTTGATCGGCGCCGTGAGTACACCTCCATGGTGGTGCAAGGCACCCGCGCTGACGGCATTGACGCGCACGGCGCCAAGCGGCTTCGCGGCGGACATGATCGCCGCGCGGCAGGCTCGCGCGATCGCGGTTGGCCTGCCGGGTTTCGCTGTAACGGGCTCCAGTGATCGAAGAAGGTATCCCGGGGTGGGGTCGCCCTCGCCGGCTTTGGAAGGCCTGAGGATGGGCGGCAGGAAATTCGATTGCCTGGCGGCCTTGGCGGAGGCAGTGGCTGTCGTGGCCGCGGCCGGCTTGGCAGCGGCCGGCTTGCCGGGAACGGTCGCCGAACCGTTTTCGGCGGGCGGGGCGTTGCCGAGGCCGATACCTTTCGAAAGGCTCCCCCTTGTGTTGCCAACCTTTCCGCTGGCACCAACGCCCGCGGCGGGTGACCCGTTACCGACGCCGACCGACGCGCCGACATTTGCTCCGCCTGCACCGCCCACCTTCGTGCCCATCCCCACGGATCCGCCTTGCGAACCGACGCTCGCTCCGGCGCCGACCCCAAGGCCGCCAACCTTACCGCCTACACCTGCATCGAGAGCCGAGGCGGGGCCAATTGCGATACCGATCGCCAACGCGGCGGCGAAGTACTCTTTCATCATCATCCTCCCCTGCGGGATGCATTTCGCTCGCTTGCCTTTCACTGCGCCGGTGGTCGGGTTGGGAGCAATGCAATGGGAAGAGCAGTGGTTGCCAGCAACACAGTTTGCGGCGGCTTTGGACCCTTCACTTTCTGTTTTTTCGGCAAACCCGGGTTACGGGCTGCGCCCGAACGCGATGATGAACTTGCCAGTGCATTCGTACGTGCCTTGGGCGCGCGCTCAACGGCCGCGCTCCGACGCTTATCCCTCGCGACGTCGATTTCCTCACGCGCGGCACTGAGGCTGCGGGCTAAGCCGTTGGCCCTTTCACGCTCTTGCTCCAGCGCCGCACTCAATTCCATCGAGTTCTGCTTCAGGGCATCGCGTTCCTTGCGGGCACTCTCAAGGTCACGGATGGCTGCATCTGCTCGTTCACGTTCCAGTTTGAGTGCTTGTCCCGCTTGGTTTGAAGCGGCGTCGGCCACCTGCCGGGCCTTCACGGCCTTGGCCCGCTCCTGCGCGGCCAGATTTGCGGCTGCCTTGAGGGCATCGATCGTTTGGCGAGCCGCGGTGAGTTCTTGTTCCAGGAGCTCTGCCTTGTGGCGCTCGTCATCAAGCGCTCGCGTCGCGGCGGCCTGCGAGGCTTCGCTTGCGGGCTGTGCTTCAGCCATGGCGCCTTTCCCGCTGTCCCAGTGACTGGCTTCCGCCCTGAAGTTTTCGATGACACGCTGAGCCGTCTCCAGATTGAGCGTGAGCGCTTCGTCCGTTTGCCGCTGCTCTTTCAGGACCTGCGCTTGCCTGGCCAGTTCGGCTCGTGCCGCGGCCAATTCGCGGCGCAAGGCCCCCTCATCCTCGCCGGGCGGCACCTTGTCCGGTTCTTTCGCGATATCGGTGTGGTCCACGACCGGCGAGTGGCCATTGGCTGCGGCAACCGCTGACGTTTCGGGCGCCAGTTGACTGTTGGCCGGGGACGCCAACAGCAGAATGAGGATTGAAGGAACGAGGGACAGCATGGCGTTGCCCCTTCCAGACGTCCCATGACTTGAAATCAAAGGCCGTCTTTTGATAAAGGTGAAGCCGCTGCTTGGAGATTTCGATCTGGTATCCGGCAAATCAATCATCACTTGATCCCACCTGTCGCGACCCTCACCGCGATTCTATTCTCCACTTGGTTCGAGCTGGGGCGCTCTATGCCGCCCCGCCCGCACGCTACCTCCTGATCCCTTGCTTGTTGTCATTCGAACGAACGAAGAGCGTTTCGCCGTCCCATCATTGCGATCGCGCGACAGACCTGCCTAGGGAGCGGGTGCCCGTGTCGCTTGGCCACCGCAACCTTGACTGCATGGACCCGACAGTCTCTTGTTCGAACGGAATCCGCCGACAAGAGAGGTGCCACCATGGAGAAGATCATCCTGGACTGCGACCCCGGGCATGATGACGCCATCGCCATCCTGCTGGCGGCGGGCAATCCGAAGATCGATCTCCTCGGCATCACGACGGTTTCGGGCAACCACAATGTCGAGAACACCACGCGCAACGCGCTTTCCGTGTGCACCGCCTATGGCATCAAGGTGCCGGTGGCGAAGGGCTCCCCCGGCCCTTTGATCATCGATCAGGTGCTGGCGGTCGAGATCCACGGCGATACCGGGCTCGATGGCCCGGTGCTGCCGCCTGCCTCGTTCGAGCTCGACAAGCGGCATGCCGTCGACTTCATCATCGACACGGTCATGGCGCATGAGCCGAAGACGATCACGCTTGTCCCGGTCGGTCCCTACACCAACATCGCCTTAGCCGTCCGCAAGGACCCGCGCATCGTCGAGCGGGTGAAGCGGGTGGTCGCGATGGGCGGAAGCTACACGCGCGGCAACATCACGCCCGCGGCGGAGTTCAACGTCTATGGCGACCCGGAGGCCGCCGACGTGGTGTTCCGCGCCGGTTGGGATGTCACCATGGTGGGGCTCGACCTCACGCACCAGGCGCTGGCCACCCCGGAGCTGCAGGACAGGGTGCGCGCCGTCGGCGGTCCGATCGCCAGGTTCATCCTCGACATCTGGGAGTTCATTGCGACCACGCATGGCGCCCTGCTGCAAATCGAGTATCCCGCCGTCCATGACGCATGCTGCGTCGCCGCCATGATCGACGGAAGCGTCTTCACCACCGAGAAGGCCGATATCCGCGTCGAAATTGCCGGACGGTGGACCAAGGGCATGACGATCTGCAATTTCGAGAAGATGGGTGGCATGCACCATTTCGGCGGCACGGCAAGCGAGCAGGTCGACTTCCGCCATACCGTGGCGATGAAGCTCGACCATGCGAAGTTTTGTGATCTGATCGTCGATGCGCTCGAGCGGCTCACCAGCCAGAAGGAGGCGTAATTCAAGCGCTGTCCGAACGAACAAGACGCGGCTGGTTGTGAACCGGGGCAGCCCAGCGGAACTGCAGACTTGGCTTGGTCCCGTCCGAGCGACCGCTTCAGGCGATGCATCTCTCATGCGCGCGGCTATGGGCGCGGACGTCGAGACGTGGCTGGCTTGCCACTGCGGTCATGGCTCAGGGAAGATGCGCCTGAGCGCGGCTGTCGGCGTCCTAAGGATTGGCAGCTGGCGGTTTGATCTTCGTCAGGCGGGCCCTGGCTTGGGCCACATATTGCTGCGCAGACCTGATCCGGCTGCACAGCGCGATATTGATGCCGACACCACAGTCTTCATCCATCAATTCCTTGGCCCGAGACAGGGCCAGCTCAGCCCGTTTGACTCGCTGCCTTGCCCGCGCCAGTTCCAGGTTCATAAGTTCTATCATTGTTCCGCATCCGTTGCGGTCCCTTCGATCGTTAACCTCTCCCCGATGCTTTTGTTCCAGCCGTTTGTCAGCTCGGCAGCGCCGCCACGTTGCCCGGCTCCGTCGAGATCGCGGAGCCAGGCAAGTTGACGTCAGATCAGTAACCGCCGTTTTCGATCACGACGTGATGATGGTGATGGCGGTGGGATATGGACGTTGTCACGACGACATTGTCGTGCCGATGATGCCGGCGGCCGTGATCGTAGAATGCGATCTGGCCATGGTGGCGGTGATGCAGGCGCTGGCCGTCCTCATTGATGACCACATTGGCGCGATGATGATGGTGATGTCTGTTGATGACGACGGTGTCTTGCGCCGAAGCCACAGCAGGCGCGGCCAAGCACAGCGCCAAAGTGCCCAAGATCATGATTTTCATTTTGAATTCTCCAAAAAACTAAGATGCCCTTCACCCGATAAACACCGCCCAAACGCTTTTGTTCCGGTTTGACTGAGAGATGTCGGTGAGAGGCCTTGTCCGCCGGTCTCGCGGCACAATAGGTGGTCCGCTTCATCTATTTGACTGATGCGTTACCTTATCCTGAGGGCCATATTGAAGATGATCCTACCGGATCACTGAGTAATCCCGCAGCCAGTCCCTTGCGGATTGCTCCAAGGGCCCCGCTTGACTCCCGGTCGGCGGGGCTTTTCCATGCGTTCCACTTAAGCGCTAAAATGAGTGGCAGGCGCTCAGCGCAGGATCCTCTCTGCAATAGCGAGCTATCCGTTGGGCTCTCCGCCAGCGTGACTGACTGCCGCCGCTGCTGGACTTGTTTTTCTTGCCGATGGCGCCGATCGTCCTCCCGGCCGGATATGCTCGGCCCACCCACCAAAATGGCAAGGCGGCCTATGTCCTTTCAAAGCGCGTCGCCTCGAAACCGATTGAGGCGACGCGCTTTGGGGTCTTGTTTTATACCTGTCGTTCTCTCAAGACCGAGGTCACTTTTGCGCGACATGCATCAGGTCAAAATGAGAACGATCTTGAGTGAATCCGGATCGACGATCACGATCCGCCCGTCGGCGAGCACGAAATATTCGTAGGATTCGTAGGCCGGCACGATCTTGACGATGCGAGCAGGCAAGCGGTGCAATCTGATCTTGTGCCGCGGAATTTCCACGCCCACGGAAACGTCGAAATCGACATTGGCTACGGGCTGGACCTTCGTCTCCTTGATCACCTGCGTGATCTGGGTTTTCTGTTCAACCGTCACATTGTTGATCGAGGCAGTCGAAGTCTTGTCCTGGGTGGAGGCTTTGCCCTGCGCCTGCTGATCGGTCTGGACGTTGGCCTTGCCCTGGGCCTGCTGGTCCGTGCTGGTGCCGGTCTTGCCCTGGGCCTGCTGATCGGTCTGGACCTTGGCCTTGCCCTGGGCCTGCTGGTCCGTGCTGGTGCCGGCCTTGCCCTGCGCCTGCTGGTCGGTCTGGACCTTGGCCTTGCCCTGGGCCTGCTGGTCCGTACTGGTGCCGGCCTTGCCCTGCGCCTGCTGATCGGTCTGGGCCTTCGCCTTGCCCTGGGCCTGCTTGTCCGTTTTGGTAGTGGACTTGTCCTGGGCCTGGCCGTTCATCTTCGAGCCGGGCTTACAGTTAGCCGTTCCGGAGGTGCAGTTCGTGTCCGCCCCTGATTGGTTGTCGGCCGGCTGCTGCGTCTGGGCCATTGCCGTGCCACAGCCGAGTCCGATCGCGAGCATGCTGGTGATGAGAACATGTTTCATAGGTAAATCTCCTTTGAAAGGTTCGCCCTTCAATGGGTAAAACTTCTCCAAAAAGGGATGGTTCCCCGGGTCAGGAGGCGATACCAAAGCGACCGGCGCGATCATGGCGAAACGATCCTGCCGTTCGTGCGATTTGCAGGGGCTTGTTCTGGCGGGACCTCACAAGCATGATCTGGAGGGCGAAAGGTCCATATCTTTCAGACGATCGGGCCGTGTGGAACGCTGTCCGACATCAAGCCTGCCATCAAGCCGGATGAAATTCCTGGCGAGATAGAATATTGAAACCTGTGAGGCTCGGCCCGAAACGAAAGCTGGGGATACGCCGTGACATCAAGCAGGCCAGTTCTGATCACCGGCGCGGCCGGTTTCATAGGTTTCCATCTCAGTCAGAGGCTGCTTGCCGAAGGCCGGCAGGTTGTCGGCCTCGATTCCATGAATGCGTATTATGACGTCACCCTGAAACAGGCCCGGCTCGACCGGTTGAAAGCATTCCCGAATTTTCGTTTCGAGCATGTCGATCTCACCGAGCGAGACCGTATTTCGGCGCTGTTTCAGTCAACCGCGCCGGAGATCGTCGTCAATCTCGCGGCGCAGGCCGGCGTGCGCTATTCGCTGACCAATCCGCACGCCTATGCGGAAAGCAATCTCAGCGGCTTCCTCAACATCCTGGAAGCATGCCGGCACACCTCGGTCGGCCATCTGGTCTATGCATCGTCGAGCTCGATCTACGGCGGCAGCACGCGCATGCCGTTCTCCGTGCACGATCCGGCCGATCATCCGTTCAGCCTCTACGCGGCAAGCAAGAAGGCAAACGAGCTGATGGCGCACACCTACAGCCACCTGTTCGCGCTGCCGGCGACAGGCCTGCGCTTCTTCACCGTCTATGGCCCGTGGGGACGGCCCGACATGGCCCTTTTCATCTTCGCCAAGGCCATCCTGGCCGGTGAGCCGATCGACGTCTTCAACCATGGCAACATGCAGCGGGACTTCACCTATATCGACGACATTGTCGAAGGCATTGTCCGCGTGATGCGGCAGCCCGCGACGGCCAATCCGGAATGGACAAGTGCCGCGCCGGATCCAGCGACCAGCAACGCGCCGTTCAGGATTCACAACATCGGCGGCAATACGCCCGTTCAGTTGAGCCGGTTGATCGATGTGCTGGAAGACGCACTCGGGCGCAAAGCCATTCGCAACCTGATGCCGATTCAGCCGGGCGACGTTCCGGCAACGTTCGCCGATGTCAGTTCGCTCGAGGAGGCGACCGGTTTCAAGCCGAATATCCCGATCGAGATCGGGGTTCCGCGTTTCGTGGACTGGTATCGCGAATTCTATCGGGTATGAAAGCGCTCCCAGTTCGCTCGCAACGGTGAAGCCGCTCTCTCGCCTTCGCCGAGGTTGCTTCGGATTCGCATGAGACTCCTGCTCCGGCATCCCCTGTTTGCCGATCCGGTTCGGGCACGATCGCACGGGAACAACGCGGGAAAGCCCTCGTTGATGGACCGGCACGTTTGCTTTGGGATGCTCCCGATGAAGCTCCAGGATGAAGCCCGTCACAAATCCGAAGATGTGAGCAACTCCGTCCTTGCGGAAGTCGTGCTGGCTTTGCAGCGACGCATCGAGGTGAACCACCAGTTCGATATCCCTTATCTTGCCGGTTACAGCAAGGACGGGCGAACCGTCTATATCGATCGCCACTTGCCGCGAACCATGGCTTGGCAAGGTCAGTCAGTAAAGCTTGCGCCCTTTTTGGTCACACATGAAATCGTCGAGAAATCCCTCCTTGACCAATTGCGGCTTCACTATCTGCATGCCCATCAGATAGCACTGCGGACCGAGCGGGATGCCGTGCGCGCGGCCGGTGTCTCATGGCGAGCCTACCAAGCCTTGATGAAGCGCAACGAGAAGTCGATTGACGAGGAAAAGGTGCGAGCTGTCCCTCGCGACCTCGATTTGACGCCCTACCGGGACTTGGAGGATTTCCCCGTACTGGATCGGCTGGTCAATGCCGCCGGATGAGCGGAACACGGCATCCCGGGACGAACACCGGCCGCCGCGGAGCAGGCGAGCTTGGCTCCTCAACGATGAGTGCCGTTATCTCACGATAAGCACCAGGCGATTGGTCGTTCTGCCGAGGGCCAACGCTGGCACGCCTAGCTACCGCTGGTGGTGCCTGTGATAGCGCCTGTGGTGGTAATACCGGTGCGGGTAGTAGTACCGGCGCGGGTAGTAGTATCGGTGGTAATACCTGTGCCGGTAGCCGAAGTACGGCCGGTAAGGCTGGTAGTACGGATCGCCGTAATACGGACCGTAATACGGGTTGTAATACGGGCGGTAGGCGAAGGGCATCCCTCCGAAGCCACCAAAATAGCCGCCGAAGGGTGGGAAGAGAAATTGTGCCTTGGTCGGTGACGTCACAGCGGCTGTGGCAGCAAGCGCGAGCACGGATGAGAGTATCAGTTTTCTCACGGTTACCTCCATTAGTTCGGTCTTGAATAACGCGGATTCTGGCGCCTCGTTCCGCAATCCGTCCCGGCCGCTGCGGCCTGAGATTCGAGACCGCCTTCCCAAGCAGGGCAATTTCGTGCGGATTTCCCAGCACCGCGCCGACCGCAATCCTCGGCGGCGTCTCGTCTGCCGGTAAGTTCCAAACACAAAGCCCGCCCCGGCTTGGCCGGGACGGGCTTTGCTCGTTCACAGTCCGGTGAATGAGCACTCGACGGGCACAAACCTTGTTCGAACGAAATAGTTCCTGCCTGTTCAGCCAATTGGCCTCTGGATAGAGCGCTGATACGGCGAAGGCGCAACACTGGCGCACAATCGCAATCGTCAAAGCATCGCGCCCTGAGCAGCAACGATTGCCCGGACGCGAACGACAAAGTCGCCCCTCGCCTCTTCAGCCGCGATCTGAGACTTCTGGCTGGCGAAGATCGGCGCGTAGATCGTATCTCGGCCATAAGCTTCGCCACTGTCACGCGGCCGGCCCAAGCCGGTCCGGCATCGAACCGCGAGCCGGCTAATCAATGCTTTCACCGACGGCCTTTCGGCCCAGCTCTTGCCAACCGGATTAGCTGGTCCGTTGGCTGCTGCCTCGTTCGCGCCCCTCCGCCAGATTATAGCCGCAAAGCTGCCCGATGGCTGCCAGGCCTGTTGATCGCCACGAAGAAAGGTTCTGTCATGCGCTTGGTCTGGACGGTCATGTTTGCGCTCGCGAGCACTGCCGCTTTCGCGGCGTCGCCCGAGGACGACTATATCACCGCGCGCGACAAGGCGATCGCGGCCATCACCGAGCTGAACAATTCGAATGCACCCGTGGAAACCCTCGATGCCGCCGATGCCAAGGCGCGGGCCGACCTCGAAGGGCGCCTGTCCGCCCTTCTCGGCCCCTTGACGGTCAAGGATTTCCCGACAAACGGCACCATCAATCTGGAAAGCCTGAGTGACTCCGATGTCGGATACGGCATGCTCGACGGGCTGCGATATACCCAGGGCGACGATGGCCCGACCCTCGTGGCCACGACGCGGGGGCTGCTGGATCGCTGGCTCCAGGCCCGGGCCGCCGAGACCGACGAGGGCCTCAAATTGCCCACCAGCGTCGATGAGGCGCTGAAGCTCGATGCCTTCTACACCCAGGCGATCAACAGCGACGCCGCCTTCATGGGAACGCTCGACTTTCCGCTGAAAAAGCCCGAAGGCGCCGACATCGCCATGGCGCGGCTCGGCGGCTGGACGCAGGATGTCGGGCCGATCCACGAACAGCAGGTCGTCGTCACACTCGTCAAGGGCAACAGCGTCATGATCGCTTCGGCGCCCGCCACGCCACCTGTTCCCAGGATCCCGGCCTGCGAGGCCTTGTGGACGTCCGCGGACGAAGCCGCCCAGAAACTGGCCGCCCAGGCTTCCGAGACCAAGGACGAGAAGCTCTATGACACCGCCAATGCCGCCTGGGAAAAAGGCGACGGCGACTATCGCAAATGCATGGGCGACAAGCTGCCCAGCGACCCAGCCTTCCCCGCGCTGCTCACCCAGGCGCAGACGCTTGCCGACCACATGGCGGGCAAGTAGGACGAGCGCTGGCGGCGAAGCTGCCGATCTCCCGCCAAGTGGGGGAGATGGCCGGCAGGCCAGAGGGGGGCGCAGTCCCGCCGACATCTCATAGCATTGGATTGCTCTAATCCTTCGAAGGACGCGCACCGCTCGGCCCGGCGAATGAGCGAGGCTGAGTTCCTTCGCGCCCCCCTCTGCCCTGCCGGGCATCTCCCCCACAAGTGGGGAGATCGGCAGTTCCAACGCGGCGCCCACCTTATCCTTTGTCACCTTCGCACCACGTCACGATATTGTCGGGCGCGCTGGCCCTGTTGAACGTGGTTGCCAGCGCAATTGAAAATGGTTGAAGGATGATCCCGGAACGTGCATGGCGCGGTGGGCAGAACGACTATGTGGGAATCTTGAAATGACGACGGATACCAAAGCGACGGAAACCAGGGCGTTCGAGGCTGATGTTTCGCGGCTTCTGCACATGATGGTGCACTCGGTCTATTCCGATAAGGACGTCTTCCTGCGCGAATTGATTTCCAACGCCGCCGACGCCTGCGAGAAGCTGCGCTTCGAGGCCGTCAGCCATCCCGAATTGCTGGCCGACGATCCCAAGCCGCGCATCTCGATCTCGGCCGATCCGGACAACAAACGGATCGTTGTCGAGGACAACGGCATCGGCATGAGCCGCGACGACATGGCCGAGGCGCTGGGCACCATCGCCCGCTCGGGCACGCGCGCCTTCATCGAGCGCGTCGGTTCCGGCACCGAGGACACGCAGCTCATCGGCCAGTTCGGCGTCGGCTTCTACTCCGCCTTCATGGTGGCCGACCGGGTCGACGTCATCAGCCGGCTGGCGGGAAGCGAGGAGGCCTGGCGCTGGTCGTCCGACGGCAAGGGTTCCTACGAGATCGCGCCGGCCCCGCTTGAAGCAGCACCCAAGCGCGGCACCCGCGTCATGCTGCATCTCGTGGACGATGCCGTATCCTACACCGGGTCCTACCGGCTCGAGCAACTGGCCAAGTCGCAGTCGGGCCATGTGCCGGTGCCGATCACGCTGGTCGAAAAACCCGGCGCCGAGGCGCGCGACATCGCCGACGGCACCGCGCTCTGGGTCCGGCCGAAGACCGAGATCAAGCCCGAGGAATACACCGACTTCTACCGCGGCGTCGCCGGCCAGTATGACGAGCCGGCCGCCACCATCCATTTCCGCGCCGAAGGCCGACAGGAATACTCGGTGCTCGCCTTCGTGCCCGGCTCGCGCCCGTTCGACCTCTTCGACCAGGACCGCAAGGGCCGCATGAAGCTCTATGTGCGCCGCGTTTTCATCACCGACGACGCCGACCTTCTGCCGCGCTACCTGCGCTTCGTGCGCGGACTGGTCGATTCCGCCGACCTGCCGCTCAACGTCTCGCGCGAGATGATCCAGGAAAGCCCGCTGCTCGCCGCGATCCGCAAGGGCCTCACCAACCGCGTGCTCGGCGACCTCGCCAAGCTGGCGGAGAATGAAGTCGAGGCCTATGCCAAGATCTGGGACAATTTCGGCGTCGTCCTCAAGGAAGGGCTTTACGAGGATTACGAGCGGCGCGAGCAATTGCTGAAGCTTGCCCGCTTCCGCTCGACCGCATCGGGCGAAGGCTGGCGCGGCCTCGCCGACTATGTCGCCGCGATGAAGGAAGGCCAGAAGGCGATCTTCTTCATGGCCGGCGACGATCGCGCCCGGCTCGAAGCCTCGCCGCAGCTCGAAGGCTTCAAGGCGCGCGGCATCGAGGTTCTGCTGCTCACCGACCCGGTCGACAGTTTCTGGGTGACGATGGCGCCGGAATTCGACGGCAAGCCGTTCAAGTCAGTGACGCAGGGCGTGGCCGAGCTCTCCGACATTCCCTTGCTCGACGAGGCCAGGAAGCCCGACATGGCGGCGACGCCTGAGGTCGATGGCTTCCTGGCTTTCGTCAAGACGGCGCTCGGCGACGCCGTCTCGGACGTCAAGGCCTCCGACCGCCTGACCGAAAGTGCGGTCTGCCTCGTAGCGCCGGAACACGGTCCCGACCGGCAGTTCGAGCGGCTGATGAACGCCGCCGGCCGCCTCGACAAGGCCGCCAGACCCATTCTCGAGATCAACCCCCGGCACGACCGCGTGCTGGCGCTGGCCAGCCTCGGCGACGACGAGCAGGCCTTCAAGGACGATGCGGCCCACCTTCTCTACGACGAGGCGCGCGTGCTTGACGGCGACAAGCCGGCGGACGCCAGGGCGTTTTCAGAGCGCCTCGCCCGGCTGATCGAGCGCGGCATCTCGAAGGGCTGAGGGGCGCTTCATGGCCTGAACAGGATAAAGCCCGGGCGCCGCCAAGCGCCCAGGCTTTTGATCTCGATCATCCCGGTTCAGTTCTTGCCGACGCCGGCGGCGGCCTGCTCGATGAGCTTGGCGACAGATGCGGGATCGGAGACGTAGACCGCGTGGCTACCGGGCACTTCCACCGTTGTCGCGCCAGCCCTATTTGCCATCTGGCGCTGTGCCGGCGGCGGGATCATATGGTCGTCGGTGGCGACGAGATACCAGCTCGGCTTCACCCTCCAGGCCGGCTTGGTGACCTTGCCTTCGAGTGCGGCCACGGCCCACGGCACCTGCGAGTCCGCCATGAAGGAGGCGAGCGAGGGACGCACGTCGGCGGCGAACGAGGCGGCGAACTTGGCCTTGTCGAGCATCAGGAAGCCGTCGACGGGCGGCAGGATCGGCGGCACGGCGGCGCCGGGAGGCGGGTTGGCGATCAGGGTCGAGACCGACTCGCCGACATCGGCCGCGAAGGCCGCGATGTAGACGACGGCCGAAACCTTGGGATCGGTGCCGGCTTCCGACACCACGACGCCGCCATAGGAGTGGCCGACCAGGATGACATTGCTTGGGGCGGCGGCGATGGCGCGCTTGGTGAAAGCGACGTCGTCGGCGAGCGAGGTGGTCGGGTTCTGGACGATGGTGACGTCGTAGCCGTCCTTCTTGAGCTGGTGATAGACCCCTTCCCAGCCGGAGCCATCGACGAAGCCGCCATGGACGAGGACGACGGAATTTGCTGCGGTGTTGGACATTTGAGTTCTCCTTTTCAAATCGCTGTTTGCGTTGGTTGCAGGAGGACTATGCGCCGGGGCCGCCGCGCCCGCTTTGAGGCGGCATTCAGGACCTCTTGATTTTCCCTTGAGAGGGCTTTGATTTTGCGGCCATGACACGTCTACAGTGTCCAGGTCAGCTTTTCCGCCTCATCTGGAGCCAGCAATTTGCCGTATCTTTTCGAGGATTTCGCTCTGGACGGCGACCGGCGCGAACTGCGTAGGGGCAACGAGCTGGTCCCGGTCGAGCCGCAGGTGTTCGACCTCTTGCAATATCTGATCCGCAACCGCGAGCGGGTGGTCAGCAAGGACGATCTGGTCGATGCGGTCTGGCAGGGGCGCATCGTCTCCGACGCCACGCTGGCCAGCCGCGTCAATGCCGCCCGCAGCGCCCTTCAGGACAATGGCGAGCAGCAGCGCCTCGTCCGCACCATCCTGCGCCGGGGCTTTCGTTTCGTCGGCACCGTGCGCGAGGAAGCCGGCGCCGAGGCGGCGGCGCCGGTGGAGAAACCGAAGCCCGACCTCGGCATTCCGGCCCGCCCCTCCATCGCCGTTCTGCCTTTCGTGAACATGAGCGGCGACGCGGATCAGGACTATTTTGCCGACGGCATGGTCGAGGACATCATCACCGGCCTGTCGCGCATCCGCTGGCTGTTCGTCATCGCGCGGAATTCGAGCTTCACCTACAAGGGCCGCGCGGTGGACGTGAAGCAGGTCGGGCGTGAGCTCGGCGTGCGCTATGTGCTGGAAGGCTCGGTGCGCAAGGTCGGCAGCCGCGTGCGCATCACCGGCCAGCTGATCGACGCCGAGGATGGCAGCCATCTGTGGGCCGAACGCTACGACCGCGAACTGACCGACGTATTCGCGCTGCAGGACGAGATCACCGTCAGCGTGGTCGCGGCCATAGAGCCCAATCTGCGCCGGGCCGAGATCGAGCGCGTCAAGCGCCAGCGCCCCGACAGTCTCGACGCCTACGACCTTTTTCTGCGCGCCCTGCCCGACGTCTACACCTTCATGCCGCAGGGCGCCGCCAAGGGCCTGCCGCTGCTTGACCAGGCGCTGGCCATCGAGCCGAATTATGCGCTTGTCCATGGCTTTGCCGCCTGGGCGCATCAAACCCTTTTCATCCGCGGCGGCATGATGGCCGGGCACCGCGAGAAGGCGTCGCGCCACGCCCATGCGGCGATCGAGCACGGCTCGGGCGACGCCATGGCGCTGGCCCTGGCCGGCTTTACTATCGGCCTGGTCGAGCACGACCGCAGGCTGGCCGACGAGGCGTTCGCGCAGGCCCTGTCGCTCAGCGCCTCCTGCGCCTTCGTCTATGCCTTCGGCTGCGTGCCGGTGGCCTATGGCGGCGACGCGGCCCGCGCCATCGACTGGTGCGAGCAGGCGATGCGGCTCTCCCCGCTCGACGCCATGAGCTGCGTGCCGCAAGGCATTATCGGCTTCGGCAATTTTCTGTCCGGCCGGCATGAACAGGCCGTCGCGGCCGGCCGGCGGGCGGTGGAGCTGAACCCCGGTTTCAGCATCCTGCACGGCTGGCTGGCCGCGCCGCTGGCGAGGCTCGGGCGGATCGAGGAGGCAAGAGCGTCGGCCGCGCGGCTCCTGGCGCTCGACCCGCATTTCACCATCGGCCGCTGGGCCGCCGCCGTCGGGCTTGCGCCTGGCATAATCGACGACGTCACCGATGCCCTGCGCGTGGCCGGCCTGCCGGCGTAGAAGGCGATCTGCCGCCGACAGGTTCGGCGTCCAGCCGGCAACACGCGGATATCCACTGGCTCAATCGCCGACTGTAGACATCGGGCCGCCAATCACCCAATCTTGGCCCGGGAACAAAACAGGCGCTTCAAAGAAAGCGCGGACGTCCGGGTGCTCATGAAACGACGATGGACATTGTATGATCCGCGGCTAGCGTGGATGCTGGTCGCGCCGGTGCTCCTGCTGCTGATCTTCTTCCTGGTGCTGCCGATCGCCGTGATGGCGGCCTACACCTTCTTCACCTTCGTCACCGCCGGCGTGGAAACCAGCGCGTTGACGACCGCGAACTGGCACGAATTCCTGACCGACAGCTATTATTCGGGCTTCCTTCTGAAGACGCTGCGGGTCGGCGCGATCACCGCGCTGCTCTGCGGGGTGCTCGGCTATTTTCCCGCCTATTTCATCTGGGCGACGACCTTCAAGCACAAATGGCTGCTCTTGCTTCTGCTCATCGTGCCGTTCTGGATCAGCTTCACCATCCGCACCTTTTCCTGGATCAACATCCTGGGCGAACAGGGCGTCATCAACGTCGCGCTGCTGAAGCTCGGCATCATCAACGAGCCGCTGCCGATGCTCTACAATGAGGGCGCGGTCATCCTGGGCATGCTGCACTTCTTGCTGCCCTACATGATCCTCAACGTCTATGTCAGCCTCGAAGGCATCGACCGCACGCTGATTTCGGCGGCCCGCTCGATGGGCTGCACCAGCGCGCAGGCGTTCCGCGAGGTCACACTTCCGCTGTCGCTGCCGGGCCTGGCGGCGGGCCTGCTGCTCTGCTTCGTGCTGGCCGCCGGCAGCTATGTGACGCCGCAGCTGCTCGGCTCCGGCCGCGACGCGCTGTTCGGCAATTTGATCTACGACACCATCATGGGCGAGCTGAACTGGCCGATGGGCGCCACGCTTTCGATCGTGCTGTTCGTCGTGCTCGGCTTCTTCGCCGCCGTTTACACCCGCTACATGGGCATGTCACAGATCGTCAAAGGGCTTGGCGGATGAGAGGGACACGGCGCAAGCAGGAAGGCAGATGGGCCTGGCGGCTGACCGGCTTCGTCACGGTCTGCGTCTACATCTTCATGTTCGCGCCGATCGTGGCGACGGTGGTCCTGTCGTTCAACGCCTCGATGTTCGGCGGCTTCCCGATGACCGGGTTTTCCCTGCAATGGTACAGCAAGCTGATGGCCAATGAGGCCGTGCTGGCCGCCTTCCGCACCTCGCTATGGATCGCGCTGGTCACCGCCATGGTCACTACCGCCGTCGGCGTCGTCACCGCCTTCGCGCTGGTGCGCTTCGAATTCCCCGGCAAGCAGGCGCTGAGCACGCTGGTGATCCTGCCGGCGCTGGTGCCGGAGACCATTCTCGGCGTCGGGCTCCTGGTGCTGATCAAGGCGATCGACCAGCCGAGGACCATGCTTCTGCTGGTGCTCGGCCATATCCTGCTCGCCGTGCCCTATGTGGTGCTGATTACCCAGGCGCGCATGGTCGGCATAAGGCGCGTCTATGAGGAGGCCGCACTTTCGCTTGGCGCCTCACGGCTTTCATCCTTCCGCGAAATCACGCTGCCGCTGCTCATCCCGGCCGTGGTGGGGGGCGCCCTGCTCGCCTTCACCATCTCCTTCGACAACACCTCGGCCAGCCTGTTCTGGCGGCCGGCGGGCGTCGAAACCATGCCCACCCAGATCCTGTCGATGCTCAAGATCTCGATCAGCCCGGAGATCAACGCGCTCGGCACCGTGATGATCCTGGTGACCGTCGGCATCCCGCTGCTCGGCGGCCTGATCCTGCAGAGCCTGACAAGATTGAAAAGACGTGGCGAACCAAAGGAGGAGATGAAATGAAACTCACCAACAGCAAGCGGCTGGAACGGCTGCAAGACCGGTACATGAACGGCGGTGTCAGCCGCCGCACCTTCCTGACCCTGACCGCTGCCGCGGCGGCCGCGGCGGGCCTCGACATGCCATGGATGCGGCAGGCGCTCGCGGCCGTCGAACAGGTCCGCTTCGACGGCTGGGGCGGCACGGTGCAGGACGCGATCGACAAATATGCCTTCCAGCCCTACACCGCCAAGACCAAGATCAAGGTGGTCCAGGGCACGTTCGGCGACGAGGACGAAATCATCACCAAGATCAAGACCGCCAAGCCCGGCGACTACCAGGTCATCCATTCCTCTGGCGTCAACTACTACATCAAATACGTCAACGGCGGCCTGACCTCGGAGATCAACGAGGCCAACATTCCCAACATGGTGAATGTGCTGCAGCCGATGATCGAGCCGTTCCGCAAGCTGACGCCGAAGCTGTCGGCGGTGCCTTACGACTACGGCACGACAGGCATCGCCTACAACACCAAGGTGATTTCGCCGGAGGAAGCCAAGCAAAAGGGCGCGGCACTGCTGCTCGACAAGAAGTATGCCGGCAAGGTCGGCGGCTATGACGACATGACCACGCGCGTCTGGTACGCGGCGCTCGCCACCGGCCAGGGCCCCAATAACATCAAGGACATGGACACGATCTGGGCCAAGGTGCGCGAGACGCGCGACCTTGCCAAGAAGTTCTGGAGTTCCGGCGCCGAGCTGATGGACCTGCTTTCCAAGGGCGAGATCGTGGTGACCGACGCCTGGTCGGGCCGCGTCGCCGCACTCCAGGACCAGGGCCATCCGATCGGCTATCTCGATCCGGCTGGCTCCTATGCCTGGATGGAGGACATGCTGATCCTGAAGGGCTCGCCGATGGCCGAATGCGAGGAGCTGATCAACTTCATGCTCGACCCGGCGACCTCGATCGCCGTGGCCGAGGGCCAGAGCTATCCGCCGTCGCTCGACCCGACCAAGGTCAAGCTGACCGAGAAGATCGAGAAGCTGCCGGCTTTCGACAAGACCGGCACGATGAAGGCACTGACCTTCGCCGATCCGGTCTACTGGGCGACCAACGAGGACGCCTGGACCAAGCAGTGGAACAGGATCTCCAAAGGTGCCTGACAGCCAGAACCTGACCGAAGCACCCCGGCCGGAAGCGGCCGGGGTGGCCAAAGCCGGCGCGGCGAGACCCGCCCCGGTCGGCGCCGAGGCGAACAGCCCGGCGGTCGAATTCCGCAACATCGACATCGCCTATGGCAAGTTCGTCGCCGTGCGCGATTTCTCGTTGTCGATCCGCAAGGGCAGCTTCGTCACCCTGCTCGGGCCTTCGGGCTGCGGCAAGACGACGATCCTGCGCTCCATCGCCGGCCTGGTCGACATTTCGGGCGGCCAGATCATGATCGGCGGGCGGCGCGTCGACGACGTGCCGATCTACAAGCGCAACATCGGCTTGGTCTTCCAGAGCTACGCGCTGTTCCCGCACAAGACCGTGTTCGACAATGTCGCCTTCGGCCTGAAGTACCGCAACGTGCCGAAGCCCGAAATCAAGCGCAGGGTTGGCAAGGCTTTGGACATGGTGCGGTTGCCGGGCAGCGAGAAGAAACTGCCGTCGCAACTGTCGGGCGGCCAGCAGCAGCGCATCGCGCTTGCCCGCGCCATCGTCTTCGAGCCGCAGGTGCTTTTGCTGGACGAGCCGCTGTCGGCGCTCGACGCCAACATGCGCGAGGAGATGCGCGTCGAGATCAAGAAGATCCAGAAGGAAACCGGCATCACCGCCATCTTCGTCACCCACGACCAGGAAGAAGCGCTCTCCATGTCGGATCGCATCGTGGTGATGAACGCCGGCTCGGCCGAGCAGATCGGCACGCCGGAAGAAGTCTATGAGCGGCCCGCCACCGCCTTCGTCGCCGATTTCCTCGGCAAGGCCAACATGCTTGCCGGCATGGTGAGCGGATCCGGCCAGGCAACATCGGTGGTGCTTGCCAGCGGTCAGACGATCAACGTGGCCTGCCCGAGGACGCTTGCCCAGGGCAGCAAGGTCACCGTGGTCGTGCGGCCGCAGAAACTGTCGGTCGGCGAGGCGGCGAGCGCCAACCGTCTGTCCGGCCGTGTCGTTTCGGCCTCGTATCTTGGCGGCAGCGCCATCTACGAGGTCGATATCGGCACCAAGGCCAACATCCGCGCCAATGCGCCGATCAGTGGCCGCGTGCTTCGCGAAGGCGAGGCAATCGACCTCGGCTTCGACCCCGAGGGCTGCGTCCTGCTCGACGGGGACGGCCGGCGGATTTCGTGATGCAGCGTCATGCGGCTATCTGCGTTGCGGATCAACGCAACGCCTTGGCATGGCGTCCGGCGACCTTCGCCGCTGAAATCGAGCCTTCCAGCGATTCCCCGTGCTAAAGGAACTGTTTGAGCCCGGTTTCGGTTGTCTCCTGTGCGCCGTTCCACGGAGGCAGTTGAAGAGCGAAGATGACACATGAACCCGGCGAAAAGACAACGCGGTTCCTTTCGCAAGATCCTGAGCGGCATCGTTGCCACCATCGCCGCCGCCCCTGACCGCCCAGCGGAGCGCGGCATGAGCACCGCCACGCCGTCAATGGTCGCCGAATGGCCGCTGCCGCCGTCGGCAACGCTTGGCTCCTCCTTGCGCCTGAAGGGGATCGAACGCGAAATCCGCGCCAGGCTGCCTTGGACGGTGAGGAAATTCGCCAAGGCCGAGACGGGCCGCATCGTGTTGCGCATGCCGCAAGCCGATGCGGATGCGTTCCAGGCCGCATCGGCGATCATCTCCGACACGCTGGAGGGGATCGAAGCCCTGGCCGTGCTTCCGCGAGAGGCGGAGGACATTCTCGCCATCTCTGCGCGCGAGCGCCACAAATGGCTGAAGGATGGCCGCCTGAAGAGCATCGGCACGCGCACCGTGAAGATGCGCGGGCGATCCAGGAAGGTAACCTTCCATGTCTTCGACCCACGGCACATCGAGGACATTCTCGATCGTGACCTTGCGGCCACCTGGCGGGAGGACGATGCGCGGGAAGTGTCCGAAAACAGACGGCGCGGGGCCGGCAAGGCGGCGCTCACTCGTGCAGGCAAGCGGACGGACAAGGCTCGCAAGACCAGAAATCCGGCAAAGGACGATGCTCCAGCGCCACGGCTCGAAGGCTGGGACGCGTTCGAGGCGGAAGGATTGCTCCGCTAAGGGGCTGCTCTCAGCCGCTTTGGCCCGCGAGACCGAACGCCGAAATCCGGGGCACTGTCGGGAACGACCCTGGTCGTTCGTCCTATGGGTGCCAGGCGCAACGATCGAACCCGACCGATTACCCATCCGGAGCCTTTCCAATGACCCCCACCATCACCGCCTTTGCACGATCCCCGACCGCGGCAGCGGACAGGCACGCGACATGCGCGTTCGCTGGGCACTGGAGGAAGTGGGCCAGCCCTACGACGTTCGCCTCGTGTCGTTCCGCGCGATGAAGGAGCCTGCGCTCCAACCTTTCGGGCAGATTCCGACCTATGAGCAAGGTGATCTCGCGCTGTTCGACTCTGGCGCGATCGTGTTTCATATCGCCGCGCGCCATGCGGGCCTGCTGCCCGATGACGCGAATGCCCGAGCCCGCGCGGTCATGTGGATGTTTGCCGCCGTCAGCACGATGGAGCCGGCGATCGTCGAACGGGAAGTCGCCGTGCTCGTTGAGGGCAAGGAGAGCTGGCACGAGCAGCGCCTGCCCATGGTCGAGGATCGTATTCGCGGTCGCCTCGGCGAACTCTCCGACCGGCTCGGCGATGCCGAGTGGCTCGACGGTGCCTTCAGCGCCGGCGACCTTCTGATGATAATGGTGCTGCGCCGGTTGAAGCGGTCGGGCTTGCTGGACGAACACCCAAACCTCGCCGCCTATGTCGCGCGCGGCGAAGCGCGGCCCGCCTTCCAGCGCGCCTTCGCCGCCCAGCTGGCGGTTTTCACCGCCGCATCGAGCGACGGATGAGGTCAGGCGAACATTGCCGCCGCCGGCGGCGGGTCGCGGTCGTCAGGCAGCGGAACGGGAGCGTATCCGACATAACGGGCGCTCAAGCGTGCCTGCCCTTTCGAACGTGACCGCAGTGTCTCCTCCAATTCGAACGTGGTTGCCAGCGGCACCATGGCGTTGATGACAATGGCGACATCGCGGGTTTCCTCTTCCCGGATCTGGCCACGGCGGCTTTTCAATTCGCCGATGATGCTCACGACAAAGTCCGCCGGCGTCACCACTTCGACCTTCATGATCGGCTCCAGCAGTTTTACGCCGAGATGCGGAGCGGCTTCGCGAATGCAGGCGCGACCGGCGATTTCGAAAGCAAGGGGCTCGATATCGTGCCAGGCGGCATCCACCAGGGTCGCCTTGACACCGATCATCGGAAAGCCCGCAAACGGCCCCGCCGAGAGGACGCTGCGCAGCCCTTTTTCGACCCCTGCAATACAATCGTTCGGAACCGCAGAGCCGACGATGCTGGACGCGAGCGCGAAGTCCGGTTCATACGCGTTCGGCTCGAACATGATCCTGACGCGGGCGAACTGACCCACGCCACCGGACTGCTTGTTGTGGGTGTAGTTCTGCCGGTGGCTGCGGGTAATCGTCTCGCGATAGGCCACCTGCGGAGAGCCGATATTCACATTGATTTTGAACTCCCCGCGCACGCGGTCGATGATGTTGTCGAGCTCAAGTTTACCCATGAAGGCGATGATCGTCTGGCCCGATTCCTCATCCCGCTTGACGTTGAACCAGGGATCCTCGTCCGCCAGCTTCGACAAGGCGATATACAGTTTCTCCTGATCGGCTTTCGACTTTGGCTCGATTGCGATTTGCAGCAAAGGCCATGGCGCGGCGGGCGTTTCCATGACGATATGATCGCAGTTTGGCCAGATGTCTGCAACGGGAGAGGAAAGGCGCCGCCGTCTCCCTTCTCACCTTCTCAGAGCCCGGCGCCTCCTGCGAATAAGGCAGGTGCGCTTACGGATATTTCATCTGACTTGCGCCTGCCGAACTTGTATCGCCCTGCAACTCCTTTGGCAGGGGACGGCTCGAGCATTGCAGGTGCACATTGCGGGCGAACAGTTTTCGCTGCTTCTGCTCATGCTCCTTGACGGCTGCTATGAGCCCCAATCCATACGGGCCGAGTGCTGCGAATTCCCAACCCGGGTGCTGTTTTTCGCGAAGCTCGTAGTCTGAAGCCGCCGCCCGGGCCTGCTGGCATGCCGGCGATGCCCATTTCTGGTCCTGCGGCGAAAGCGACGCTCCATAGTCGACCGGAGAGGTCGCGCATCCAGCTAATGTCGCGGCCAATGCGGACATTGCAAGTCTCACCGCAATTCCATCCGGAAGCCCCTTCCCGACCATTGTGGAGAGTACACGGAACTCTTGCCCCACAAGGAGATCGCTCTGATAGGGCAGCCCGGGACGCGGTTGCACCAGGCCGGCGCATACAATCGCGAGCCGGGTGGCTGCGATCGGTCGCCCCTAGCTCCGCAGTCCCGGCGCTTCCTGCCCCGTCCTCTCCACATATTCCGTATAACCGCCGCCATAGGTGTGGATACCTTCCGGGGTCAGTTCCAGCACGCGGTTGGAGAGTGCCGCCAGGAAATGCCGGTCGTGCGAGACGAACAGCATGGTGCCTTCATACTGTGACAGCGCCTCGATCAGCATCTGCTTGGTGGTAATGTCCAGATGGTTGGTCGGCTCGTCGAGCACCAGCAGGTTGGGCGGGTCGAACAGCATCAGCGCCATCACCAGCCGCGCCTTCTCGCCGCCCGACAGCACCCGGCACTTCTTCTCGATCTCGTCGCCGGAAAAGCCGAAGCAGCCGGCGAGTGCGCGAAGCGACGCCTGGCCGGCCTGCGGGAAATTGTCCTCCAGCGTCTGGAACACGGTGCGCTCGCCGTCGAGCAGTTCCATGGCGTGCTGGGCGAAATAGCCCATTTTCACGCTCGGCCCCCGCGCCACCGTGCCGGTATCGGGATCGGAAGCGCCGGCCACCAGCTTGAGCAGCGTCGACTTGCCCGCCCCGTTGACGCCCATGATGCACCAGCGCTCGCGGCGGCGGACCTGGAAGTCGAGCCCCTCATAGATGGTGCGGCTGCCATAGGCCTTGTGGACGTTCTTCAAGGTCACGACATCCTCGCCGCAGCGCGGCGCCGGCTGGAACTCGAAATTCACCACCTGGCGGCGCTTGGGCGGCTCGACGCGGTCGATCTTGTCGAGCTTCTTCACCCGGCTCTGCACCTGCGCGGCATGCGAGGCGCGCGCCTTGAAGCGCTCGATGAAGGCGATCTCCTTGGCCAGCATTGCCTGCTGGCGCTCGAACTGCGCCTGCTGCTGCTTGTCGGCGATCGCCCGCTGCTGCTGGTAGAACTCATAGTTGCCCGAGTAGGCGGTAAGCGAACCGGCATCGATCTCGACGATCTTGTTGACGATGCGGTTCATGAACTCGCGGTCGTGCGAGGTCATCAACAGCGCGCCGTCATAGCCCTTCAGGAACTGCTCCAGCCAGATCAGGCTTTCGAGGTCCAGATGGTTGGACGGCTCGTCGAGCAGCATGACGTCGGGCCGCATCAACAGGATGCGGGCCAGCGCCACGCGCATCTTCCAACCGCCCGACAGCTTGCCGACATCGCCGTCCATCATCTCCTGGCTGAAGCCGAGGCCATCGAGAACCTCCCGCGCGCGTCCGTCGAGCGCATAGCCGTCGAGTTCCTCGAAACGGTGCTGCGCCTCGCCATATTTCTCGATGATCTCGTCCATCCGATCGGCCTGGTCGGGATCGGCCATGGCGGCCTCGAGTTCCGCCATCTCGGCCGCCACGTCACTCACCGGCCCGGCGCCGTTCATCACTTCGGTGACCGCGCTGTGGCCCGCCATGTCGCCGACATCCTGGCTGAAATAGCCAATGGTGACACCGCGATCGACCTGCACCTGGCCCTCGTCCGGCTGCTCCTGGCCGGTGATCATGCGAAACAGCGTCGTCTTGCCGGCGCCGTTAGGACCGACAAGCCCGACCTTCTCGCCTTTCTGCAAGGCTGCCGAGGCTTCAATGAAGACGATCTGTCGGCCGTTCTGCTTGCCGATGCTTTCAAGTCTGATCATGGGTGGTCCGGGAAGCTCAAGCGGATTGGAGGATTTGCCCGCGCCCTTACGCGAATGACAGTGCGGGGGGAAGAGGCAGAAGCGCCGCAGATAGCCGATCTTCCCCTTGCGGGGAGATGGCCGGCAGGCCAGAGCGGGGGCGCTGTCCCGCCGCCCCTCTGGCCGTCGGCATGTGCGGAAGCGTTAGTAACTATGGCAACGCCTACGAAGTTAGTGATCCTTCGCGCCCCCCTCTGCCCTGCCGGGCATCTCCCCACAAGGGGGGAGATTGGCAGCTTCAGCCTCCCGGAAACATTCCGGAAACAAGATTCAACACTTCAGAAAAACTGAGGAAAACATCAGCAGGCATATGCAGCGCGCGGCAACCGAACAGCGGTCGCCACATCAACGCGAAGGGATGGTCCCAATAATGCAACGACGTTCGACCGAATGGATGGGTGCCGTAGCCGGCATTTCTCTCGCCATGCTTGCGGTCGCACAGTCGGGCGCGGAAGCGGCGGTTACCCGGAGCGAATATTGCAGCCGGCTCGGTCTTCAACTCGACGGAGCCATCCGGACCAAAGCCGCCCCCGGTGCCAATGCGAGCCGGATCGCCCAGGCAACGGCCCTCCAGGACAGAGCGAACCGGTTCTGTACCGAGCGCAAGCAGGCGCAAGGCATCCGGACCTACGCCAACGCCTTGAAGCTTCTGGGCGTGACGCCGGTAGACCTCGACCAGTGACGGCAACCTTGACTTCCTCCCGGAAAAAGCCGCCACCCGCAGAAGCCCGCAAAAACAATCACTTACGGCAATTGTACGATTCAGACCGTGAAACACACAGCGTCACCTCCGGGGCGGTGCTTGCCGTTCAAGACATCACCACGGCGGTCCCCTTGCCGGTGGCAGGAAAGCCATCAGCATGAATCGGGTGTCGGCGCGCAGCGCACCATGCGAGCATCGATCCATCACGAGGATCGGCCATGCTCACGCTTCACGATTATCTGCCGTCGCAAAATGGCTGGAAAGTCCGGGCCCTGCTTGGGCTGCTGAAGATCCCTCACCACACGCGCATCGTCTCGATTTTCGAGGGCGAGAGCCATACCGACGCGTTCCTGGCGCTCAACCCGGCCGGTGCGGTTCCCGTGCTTCAGCTCGAGGATGGCAGCGCCATCGCCGAATCCAATGCGATCCTCACCTACCTTGCCGAAGGCACGCCCCTGCTGCCTGATGACCGTTACCGGCAGGCGAAGGTCATGCAGTGGCTGTTCTTCGAACAGTACAATGTCGAGCCCGTCATCGGCTCGCTGCGCTTCTGGACCCTGACCGGACGACTTGAGCGCAACCTGGCCATGGTGGCCGGCAAGCGCGAAGCCGGAGCACGAACGCTCGCCGCCCTGAACCGCAGCCTTGGCGAGACGCGCTTCCTCACCGGAAACGATCTCACCATCGCCGACATCGCCGTCTATGCCTACAGCCACCGCGCCGAGGATTGCGGATTCCATCTCCCGGACTATCCGGCATTCCCCGCGTGCGCGAAGCAATCGGCCCCGGCTATCCCGTCCACCCCTATGGCATCGACCCACATTCCGGAGCCTGAGGGCTCTACTTCTTGCCCTGTGGGTGGATCGTCTCGCCACGCTTCAGCATCGCGACGAAAGTCTCGATCTTCTTCCTGCGGCCGGCCTCTGTCTTCATGTTGTGGGTGCGGAAGGCGAGCGCGAAGCGGTTTTGCGCGCTGAGTTTTTCAAACATCGCCCTTGCCTCGGGTTCGGCATCGATCGCCGCCTGCAGATCGTCGGGGATCTTCATCTCCTTGCCGCTGCCATAGGCGCGCGCCCAGCGCCCGTCGGCCTTGGCCGCCTCGACCTGCTTGAGCCCATGCTCGGTCATGCGGCCCTCCTCGACCAGCCGCGCGACATTGTCGATGTTGATCTTGCTCCAGATGCTCTTCCTGCCGCGCGGCGTGTAGCGCTGCAGGAAGCTGTGCTCGTCGAGTCCCTTGCGCACCGCGTCGATCCAGCCGAAGCACAGCGCGACGTCGATGGCCTCCTTGGGCGTTATCGACTTCAGCCCCGATCCCACCTTGTGCACCTTGATCCACACTTCGGTTTCCGTCGCGTGATGCTGGCCGAGCCAGGCATGGAAACTCGCGGCATCCGGAAATTCCCGGACCTTGCCGGGATCGACCTTGACCGGCGCCATCAGGCGGCCTGCCTGTTCGGTGTTGGCGTCACTGTGATCTTGCCTCCGGCATCATGCGATTTCCGGCATTATTGCATGTTTCACTGTCAGCTTTCGTCAGCAGCGGGACACGCTGCCGCGAAGCAACGGAACGCACCAACCGCCGTCGCGTTGCGGCAAGAGTGCAACGCCCAAGGAGATCGCCATGGCAATACAAACCATTTTTGCCCATGTCAGTTGCTCCGACCTGAAGGCCAGCATCGGCTGGTATGAAAAGCTCTTCGGCAAGGCGCCGCTGCGCCAGCCGATGCCGGGGCTGGCCGAATGGCAATTCACCGAAAGCGCCGAGGTGCAGCTCTTCGAGGACAAGGACAAGGCCGGCACCTCGACGCTGACGCTCGGCGTGCTGCCGCTGGCGCCCGAAAGGCAGAGGCTGGTGGAGGCGGGCCTCGAACCCGGCCCGATCGAAGAAGCCGACGATTTCTGGATCATGCGCATGCGCGATCCCGACGGGAACCTGGTGGTGTTCGCGAGCGCACTGCGGGACTAGAGCAATTCCAAGAAAAGTGCGTAGCGGTTTTCCGTCCGTAAAAACAAAGAGTTAGAGCGGGTCAACGATTCTATCGCTGAACCGCTCCAGGAATGCCGGAATGCCGCTGGGCATATCCCTCCCGCCTCGAAGGGCAAGATGCCTATGCCGGTGGCGGCGCTGCCGGCGTCAATCCGTGGCGACGCATGATCTCCATCATCTTGGCCTTGTCCGGCGGTCCGCCGGCGGCAGCGTTGAGCAGGCCGAAGGCCTCGCGGAAATAATCCGGACCGATCGCCGCTGGGGTGATGACGCACAGCGCCTTCGCATCCGTGGTGCCGTTATTGTCGAAGCGGTGAACCGCGCCGCGTGGAATGCACAGTGCCTCCCCTGGCCCAACCTCGATCGGCCTGCCGTTCACGGTCCAGGTCAGCATGCCGTCGATGCCGTAGATCGTCTCCTCGTAGTGATCGTGGCTGTGCGCCGGCGCGGGCAAGCGCTGTGCGCCGGGCACCATCAGTTCGAAAGTGGCGACGCTGCCGTTCGAACTCTCGCCCGACACCAGGAAACGAACCGACAATCCCTTGGTACCGATGGTCTCGTCGGCTGGATTGACCTGAAGGTCCATGGCTGGCATTGCGCAAACTCCTCCGGTAAACTACATTTACTAGCAATCAGTAAACTCAATTTACCAAGCGGTCAATGGCCACATCCACTGAAGTTCTGCAGACCAAGACCGATGATCTTTTGATCGGCGCCCTGCTGCGCGTGTCGGCCCAGGCGATCCAGCGCCGGCTGATCAAGGAGCTCAACGCCGCCGGCTTCGACGAGTTGCGCCTGCCGCACATGGCGGTGCTGCAATTCCCCGGCCCCGACGGCGCGCGGCCCGGCACCATTGCCGAGCGTGCCGGCATGAGCAAGCAGGCCATCAACCAGCTGCTCAGCAGTCTTGAAGCCTATGGCTATCTCGTCCGCTCCGACGGCGAAGGCGGCGCGCGCGTCGTGCGGTCCACCGAACGCGGCCATGCCGCCTTCTGGAAAATGGTCGATATATTGCGCGACATCGAGGAGGAGTGGTGCACCGAACTCGGGCCGGAGCGCTTTGCCCAGCTCAAGGCGCTGCTGTTCGTCGTCTGGGACAGCCCGCTGGTGCGCTGAACGAGCGGCGCGCATCGACAAGGCACTCGGTTCCGCGCGTTGCCGTTCCGCGCCGTTGCGCTTCACCATCGACATGCATCGGGTGGCTGTCGCCCGGCCTATTGCAATTGCGGCTTCTTCAGGAAGCTGCCGCGGTCGGCGGATTTGACGCGCAGCCAGGTCTCGCGGCCATCGCGCACGACGCGCATCGGGATCTCCGCACCCGCCGAGCCGCTGTCCCACAGCTTGCGATAGAAATCAGCGAGCCCGTCGACCGCGCCGTCGCGCACCTCGGAAATGACATCGCCTTCCCGCAGGCCGGCCTTGGCGGCCGGGCCGCCCTCGGTCACGCTCATCACCACCACCTTGCCGTCGCTTTCGGCCGACAGCGCGCCGAGCCACGGACGCGGCGGCTTGGCCACCTGGCCGCGCGTCAGCAGGTCGTCGAGGATGGGCGGCAACAGGTCGATCGGCACCACCATGTTGATGTCGGCGACCTCGCCGGCGCGGCTCATCTGCAGGCGCAGCGAGCCTATGCCGAGCAGCGTGCCGTCGGCGCCAAACAGCGGCGCGCCGCCCCAGGAGGGGTGCGCGGGCGCGATGAAGATCGCCTCGTCGAGCAGATACTCCCAATAGCCGGCGAATTCCTGCTTGGTGACGATCCTGGCCTCCACCGCCCGGCCGATGCCGTCGGCAAGCACGACCGCGTCGCCGATCCTGGCCTTGCCGGCATCGCCCAGCGCAACCGCCGGCAGGCCGACCGGCGCCAGCGCCTGGACAAGGCCAAAGCCCGATTCCTGATCATAGGCCAGGGCGTGCGCGGGGATGACGCGGCCATCATGCGAGGTCAGCCAGACCTCCTCGGCCTCGGTGATAAGGTAGCCGATGGTCAGCACCAGCCCGTCATCCCTGATGACGACGCCGCTGCCTTCCCGCAGCGTGCCCAGCGCGCCGGCCGTGAAGGCATCCTCCGGCACGGTGGCCCGCACGGCGACGACGGAGCGCGGATTGGGATTGATGGTCATGCTTTTGTCCTGCGATGCAAATGCCCTGGCGGCTTCTCCTATAGGTATGCCTCGGGGGGCATGGTGCAAGGGGAGAAGGGAAGAAGCCCCAGCGCCACATCAACAATAGTTCAACACAAGTTGAACTTCCACCTCGCCAACCCTAGTTGTACAGCGACCTATTCATTCCTCCCCACCGCCCGAGGCTCGACATGACCGATTACACCCCGCCGAAAGTATGGACCTGGAACAAGGCAAATGGCGGCGCCTTTGCCAGCATCAACCGACCGATCGCCGGGCCGACGCATGACAAGGAACTGCCCATCGGCAAGCACCCGCTGCAGCTCTATTCGCTGGCGACGCCGAATGGCGTGAAGGTGACCATCATGCTGGAGGAGCTTCTGGCCCGCGGCCACCGGGGCGCCGAATACGACGCCTGGCTTATCCGCATCAACGATGGCGACCAGTTCGGCAGCGGCTTCGTGGAGGTCAATCCCAACTCCAAGATCCCCGCTTTGATGGACCGCAGCGGCGCCACTCCGGTGCGGGTCTTCGAATCCGGTTCCATCCTGCTTTATCTCGCCGAGAAATTCGGCGAATTCCTGCCTGCCGAGCAGCCGGCCCGCGCGGAAGTGCTGTCCTGGCTGTTCTGGCAGATGGGCTCGGCGCCGTATCTGGGCGGCGGCTTCGGCCATTTCTATGCCTACGCGCCGGAGAAGATCGAATATGCTATCGACCGCTTCTCGATGGAGGTGAAACGTCAGCTCGACGTGCTCGACCGGCGGCTGGCCGAGGTGGAATATCTCGGCGGCAAGGATTACACCATCGCCGATATGGCGGTCTGGCCTTGGTATGGCGGACTGGCGCTCGGTCGGCAGTATAATGATTCCGCCACTTTCCTGTCGGTGCAGGATTACAAGAACGTGCAGCGCTGGGCGAAGGCGATCGATGCACGTCCGGCGGTCAAGCGCGGCCGCATGGTCAACCGCGCCTTCGGCGAACCGGCCATGCAGCTGCACGAGCGCCACGATGCCAGCGATTTCGAAACCAGGACGCAGGACAGACTGGCGGCGGAGTGAGCTGAACGGACGACGCGCCGGCCTCCCCGTGCGGGAGGTCAGCCGCTTCAACCCACAGCTCTCTGCTCGACGGCCGATATCCATAGCCGGTCGATGTCGGCAAGAACCGTCTCGTCGATCTCGTCGAGATGGTTCCAGTACATGCCGTCCTCATAGAAATAGCCGAGATCCTTCTCGACCTGTTCGGCCTTTTCGGCCTGGTCGAGTTGAATGGTTCCCAGAATTTCCGCTTTCATTTCGGCGATCCGCGCCGGCGACAGGCCGCCGAGCTGGTCAAAGGCGAGGCTGGGAAAGACCAGCCGGCTGCGCGGCAGGTCGGACAGGTTGATGCACAGGCAGTCGTGCTTCAGGGCCTGGACAAGCAGGCGCGCCGACTTGGCCTCGAGGTTGCGCAGGGTAACGTCATCGCGCAAAGGGTCGGCACGGCCGATGCCATAGAAATGCGTCTTGCCCGGCTGGTCGTAGATCATGTCGCAGCCCAGGAATGCCAGCACATCCGGCTTCTGGCTGTGAATGGTCCAATAGGCTGCCGTCAGCGCCATCGTGGCGCCGGCATAGACGAAGCCACCGAAGGCGTTCTGGGCCGGGACATACTGCGTGGCGCTGAATATCTGAGCCTGCCGCAAGGTCGCGTCGTGAGGCAGGCGGTTCGGCGGGAAATCACCGGCATGGACGAGGAAATCCCAGTCGGGGCGCACGCGCCAGGCATTGTTGATGGCGACGATCCGGCTGAAGGCCTGCTTCGGCCAGGGCTCGCAACGCACCGCGTCGGGCGCGCTGCCAAGCAGAAGGATAATGCGGGCGCCCTCGCGAACATTCATCTCGGCTGGCTGGATGGTCATCGAAGGGCTTTCAGGTCTCAGCCGAGCGACAGGTCGCGCCTGCCATCGTCTGCCGCCTCGGGCGCAGCTGGCGCGGGAAGTTTCGCACGAGCGCAACCATGCACCTTGGCGGGCCGCTTTGCCAGCCCGGCCACGCGGCTGGTACAGACGATCCATGCCCACCCAAGGCCTGGTTCAACAAGCCTGTTTCAAAAGGGATTCAAAAAGGAAAGCCCGTCACAGGACCGTGACGGGCTTTTCCAAGGCGGGCCTGCGATGCAACTCAGTGCAGAACCTCGACGATCTGACGCGTGTCGGGATCGACCAGCACGGTCTGGTCATTGATGACCGCGACGCGGTACTTGACGTTCGGCACCTCGCGCAGCTCAACCCTGTCCGGTACCGGCGAGCCGAGCTTAAGTTCGATGCCCAAAAGGTTCACCGACGCCAACGGCTCCTTCTTGACGTATTCGCGTACGACTGTCTCCTGTTCCGGCTGCAGGACAACGGTTTCGGCCAGGGCCGCACCAACGCCGCCCATCAGAATGATCGCAGCAGCCGCACTTGAAAGATAATACTTCATAACAACCTCCTTGTCGGGATATCTGAAAGCCACCCTGCAAGGAAACTCCATCGCCGCTCCGAAGTTCCATCCGCAATTTTGGAACAAATGTGGCTATCGCAAGATCACAAGATGGCTTCTATTGATAGCATCAGCGAATATGCTTAAAATTCGCATCTAAATTTCGTGGATTACAGATACGGAACAATCGGAGATGGAACACAAGGTTCCCTTCCCGGAACAGCACAGCCGTGCTGCGTCGATGCTGAACCCGCTGTCCTGCCTTAGCAACAGCTAACGTGGAGCGTGCGGTGTCGTTCCAGGTGCCACAACCCTGTGCACAAAAAAAAAGGCCCGCCCTGCCGGGAGCAGGACGAGCCGTCAATAACCGGCGGAGGTGGCAACCTCACCGGTCGCATCGGGAAACGCCCGCTTCGGCTTATGGTTCCACCGACAGGCGGCGTGGCCTGCCGGTGTGATGCAACCACGTCGTCCTAATTCCCCCGAAGGAGGCAATGTGGCCCCCGACCTTGCGTGATTTTTCCCGCTGATGTCTGTCGTCATCGCGCTGATGGTGCCCTTGCAGGGATTTGCGGGCGCACTGGCCGAATGGATGGTGGATGAGGTAGGGCTGCGCTTACAGCCAGCTCGGCAAGATCGCCGTGCCGACCGGCGCCATCTCGGCCACGGTCCAGGCCGAGCCCGGGCGTCAGAACGAGACACCGTCCCGATGTAATGGCGGGACTGCGTCGATCGAATCCTGGCTCCTTACGGCATCTTGTGCGCGCCTATGGATCAGCCCCACGACGAGCACGAAATATCCGACCTGCAGGACAACCAGGGTCACCACCGTCCAGGTGAGCGCCTTCCAGAAGGAACCGGTGGCCATATAGGTCCAGACCGCGACAAGGATGGTCGTCGCCGACATCCCCACGAGAAACCGCCCAACATACATCGACGCCCAAATCGCCGAACATTCCAATTCGGCCGATTCCCCTGCCCGAATTCCCGATACCCGCGCCCAACGTTTCATTATTTTAGCAGCTACGCAAGTATGTGACCGGCCCGGTAGTGGGTCAGTTTGAAATCCAGCCTTTGAAGTGGCGCATGGCAGTGCCATATTCCTGGCATGAACCCCAAAATACAGATCAAGGCTTGGATCGTCCCCGTTTGGACCGAGAATGAGCCACCCATGGCTTTTTGCTGGATCGCGGGATATGGCGCCCCAATCGAGGCGCAAGAGGCAGTAAGGCGAAAAATAGGGGAAGCCAACATTGGCAGCCCGTCCCCCGTATCAAATCCCACCGCTGACAAGTTGGGGGTCCAGCCAGGCGAGGTTTGGTTACTATGACCGGTAAGCACCCAAAGCGCCCGCGCGATGCCAATCAGTTGGCGAAATCGATAGTAGATCTCGTTACGGGCGATACCGCCGAACCTGTCGATGACGGCAAAGACCCGGCGGCTGTCGGAAATTTCAAACTGACCCACTACGACCGGCCCCTATAGGATCGGCTTGGCGCCGACTCTCGAAATTTGTTGCACCCTGGCCCTATCGGGAGCAATTTGCTGCTCACGGACCGGGCAAAAACAAGTCCGATGGGGATTGGGAAATGACGCTCAAGCTGATCGGGGCCGGTTTCGGCCGCACCGGCACGTGGTCGACCTTTGCCGCGCTGAACAGGCTCGGCCTGCCTTCCTACCACATGCAGGAAGTCATCATGAACAAGGCCAACAAGGGCCATCTCGACTTCTGGCGCATGGTGGCCAACAGTCCGCCCGGCACCCAGCACGACTGGAACCGGGTGTTCGCCAACTATACGGCCACCGTCGACAATCCCGGTTGCTGCGTATGGCGGGAACTGCTCGTGGCCTATCCCGACGCCAAGGTGTTGCTGACGCTGCACCCGCGCGGCGCCGAAGCCTGGTACGAGAGCACGATCGACACGATCTATTTCACCAACAATGTCTGGCAGTTCAAGATCCTGGAATGGCTGACGCCGTTCGGCTGGAAATTCGGCGACATGTCGAAAAAGCTGGTGTGGGGCCGCGCGCTCAAGGGCGTGATGGACGATCGCGCCAGGGCGGTGGCCCGCTACAACGCCTATATCGACGAAGTGAAGGCCGCGGTGCCGCCCGAAAAGCTGCTGGTCTACAAGGTGACCGAAGGCTGGGGGCCGCTGTGCGATTTTCTGGGCGTCGCCGTGCCCAACGATCCCTTCCCCAACCTCAACGACCGCGAAACGATCAAGAAGATCATCCGCGACATCATCAAGGGCTCCTACATCATGCTGGGGCTGAGCGTGGCGGCCGTCGCGGCGGTGGTCGCCGCATTATGGTTGTGGCTGCGGTAGCCCGCCACCAAGGCAGACGGCAATCCGTGATGGGCCAGGCCCGTACTCGCGAGTGCGGGAACAAACGCCGGCAGCCCGAGTTTTGCCTCCAGTCTTCACAGGTATTGGAGGCCACAATGGCACCGCGCGGCAAACCCCGCACCGACGATGATGACGGCCCGCAGGCGGATAGCCCGACCATCGAGCAGCAGGATTGGGACGCCGTCAAGGGCGGCCAGATCCTGCCTGATAGCGTGCCGGAAAACGGCGACATGCGCTACGGCACCGAGAAAGAGGGCGACCTGCCGCAAGAGGATGACGACAATCCCTACCAGGAGAGTGACGAGGCCCTGCCCGACGACGAGGAAGAAGCCGCGATCACGCGAAACCCGACCCGGGAGGGCCGGTTCGACGAGACGTAATTGATCATCGAAAAACTCCCGCCGTCCCCGCAATGTTCGCGTAATGCTTGGAGCTACCCCGGCCGACAATAGCCGTGGCGCGTCGCCTTTTTGCCCGTCCAACGCCCGTATTCGCCTCTCAACAAGGTAAAGGCTTTATATTGCAATTGGCTAAAATAGCGGAACGTCCAATGGACATTGCCGGAACCGAACAGGCCCCCTCGGACCTTTGCGTGCGCGACCCAAGACCTTAGTCCCAGAAGAAAACGCAAAGGGCCGATGAGGGCCCCTCCTCCGGGAACATCCGGCCCCTGCCGCCGTTTGCAAAGGTCTGTGAACCGGGCTCATCCCCGGAGGGAGCGTGATGTCCCATCGGTCCATCATCATCAAGACAGGTCACGGTCCGGGCACGGCGGTTGCCGTGCTGGCGGTTGGGCTGGTGGTGGTCGGCATCGTGTTCCTCGTCCTGGGCGGCGCGCTCTATTTCGGCGAACAGCCGTCCAATCAGCATGCGCTTTCCTCCGTGCCGGCCCGATCAGTGCAGACGGCCGATCGTGCGGCGGAAAACTGATGAAAGCGCGGCAGGCGGCGCGGTCGCCTTGCAATAAACATTAGATATTGCGAATATAATGATCAACCGGCCAGTGCCAGAAGCCGGCTTGGCCCGGTGTGCCTTTGTTTGCACCTGGTCGCCGGGCCACTTTTCCTGCCCGCCGGCGACGCGCTCAGCGCGCTATCTTGCCGTCCTTCGCCACCGCCTTGCCACGTCGATCCACCGACCGCTCCTTTGCCACGGCCGCGACCGCTTGGGCACGTGCCGCGCCCGCATGGCGACGAAGTCGGCGCTGGCGCCAACCACGATGCCATGGCCTTCCAGCCCTTCGCGCTTCGGCGAAGCAGGCGTCGGATCCGCGCTGCTGGTCCTGCCTATTCCGCTTTCGCGGAAGTTTCAAACATCAGCCAATGTGCAATGGTGTCGTTGCGGCGGTACGAGCCGCCCTGGTTGACGCGGGCGCCCAGCACACCCCAACATGCGCCCCCCGCCCGCGTCGGCCATGGCGTTCAGCGCCATACAGCTTCTCAAGCGTGGCGTCGGCCAGCCTGCCGGCCAGGCGCGCCGGCGCCAGGCCGACCGGCCGTGGCAGGTCCTGTGACACCAGCCCGGCGGGCGAGCCGGGCGTCAGCCGGAAATCCTGCGATTGCGTCGCGTTGGCGCCGGCAAGCGCCAGCCCGGCGGGGTCGAAACCGCGAAGCGGTAGGCGCCGGGCGAGCGGATCACGGCGCTGGCCGACGACGTCGACTGATTACTTCAGCTCCACCCACACCGGCGCATGGTCGCTGGCGCCGTCCTGCCCGCGCACCTCGCGGTCGATGCCCACCCCGTTCAGCCGGCGGGCGAGCGTCTTCGACAACAGGATGTGGTCGAGCCGCAGCCCGGCATCGCGCGGCCAGCGGTTCCGCCGGTAATCCCAGAAAGTGTAGAGCGTTTCCTTCGGATGCTTCTTGCGCAGCGCATCTGTCCAGCCCTGTTCGAGGAGGGCGGCGAAGGCGGCGCGGCTTTCCGGCTGCACCAGCGCGTTGTCGTCATAGGAGCGGGTGGCGTAGATGTCGCGGGGCTCGGGCACGATGTTGAAGTCGCCGGCCAGCACCACCGGCAGGCCGGTGTCGAGCAGCTGTTCGGCATGGGCTTCCAGGCGCGCGTGCCAGGCGAGCTTGTAGGTGAATTTCGGCCCCGGCCGAGGGTTTCCGTTCGGCGCATAGAGGCAGGCGACGACGATGCCGTCCACCGCCGCTTCGATGTAGCGGCTCTGCCGGTCTGCATCGTCGCCGGGCAGCGCATCGCGGGTCAGGACGGGTTCGGATCCTCGCGCGAGTATGGCGACGCCGTTCCAGGTCGGTTCGCCCTTCCACACCGCGCCATAGCCGGCCGCGGCGAGCCTGGTCAGCGGAAACTGCGTGTCGCGCGCCTTCAGCTCCTGCAGGCAGACGACATCGGGTTTTGCCGTCGCCAGCCACGCCAGCAGGTTTTCGAGCCGGCTGTTGATGTTGTTGATGTTGAAGGTGGCGAGTTTCATTTTTGAATGCCGAAGGCGACCCTCGCTTCGTCATCCTCGGGCTTGACCCGAGGATCCATGCCGTGACCCTCGCCGTGGAACGCGGCGGGGCAAAACTCCGAACCTTTGCATCGCCTTGGCGTCACGGCATGGATCCTAGGATCTGCGCGCGTCGCTTCGCTCCTTGCTCAGCCCTAGGATGACGACAGTGATTGTCGCGCCACCCATGCCTTCACCGTGTTTGCCACCGTCTTCAGATGATCGGCGGTGGAGAAACCCGAAACGCTCTTGCGCGGCTTCAAATCGTGGTCGCCATCCTCCAGCCAGATCACCTTGATGCTGTCGGACAGCCCATAACCCGCCACCTCGTCCATGGTGCCGAACTCGTCGCGCGTGCCTTGAAAAATCAACGTCGGCGTCTTCAGCCCGGTGAGATGCTTGGTCCGCAACTGCTCCGGCTTCCCCGGCGGATGGAAGGGGTAGCCGAGGCACACCAGCCCGGCGATTTCGCCCTTGGCAAGCATCTCGTCGGCGACCATGGAGGCGACGCGCCCGCCCATCGACTTGCCGCCGATGATCAGCGGACCGGCGACGCCCCTCGCCCTCAGGTCGGCGATCGCCTTGATGTATTCCGGGTTCACCGTCTCGGCGCGCGGCGGCGGCTTGCGGTGGCCGTAGCGGCGCGCCGCCATATAGTGGAACTCGAAGCGCGCGACCTGGAAGCCCGCGGCGGCCAGCGCCTTGGCGGTGGCGGTCATCGAGGGCGAATCCATCGACGCGCCGGCGCCATGCGCGAGCAGGATGGTGACAGGCGCGGTGTCGTCGCCGTCGAAGAGGAAGCTGGTCATGGGGTGATGACTCGCGCGACGCCGACGCTGCTGATCTCCCCCCTAGTGGGGGAGATGCCCGGCAGGGCAGAGGGGGGCGCGAAGGAATGCCAGCCTTCGGTCAAATGTCCAAGAGGCGGATTCCTTTGAAAAAGGCCGATCTGTCGGCGGGGCAGCGCCCACCTCTGTCCTGCCGGACATCTCCCCCACAAGGGGGAAGATTGGCTGTCATCTCGGCCTTCGCCAATCATGCTCACACCGCCGTCCGCGCCAGTTGCATGTCCACGAACTGCACGCCCTTGGCTGCAACCCCGGCCCATTCGGACTCCGCGTCGAGCTCAAGATACCGCACCCAATTTCGCCGTGCCTCAACCAGATTGCCGGCATCGAACTCCAGCCTGGCCAGGTTGAACACCGGGTCGGCATAATTGCTGTCCAGCGCGATCGCCTTCTGCAGGTGCCTTCGCGCCGAAGCGTCGCGGCCCTCTTCGCTCATCAGCCCGGCGAGGTTGAACCAGGCCTCGACGAAGGCCGGGTCGAGTTTTATGGCGCGGGCATAGTCGTGCGCCGCCTCCGCCACACGCCCACCGGCGCGCAGGCAGTTGGCGCGGTTGAAGGCGGCGATCGCGTCGGTGGGGTCGATGGCGAGGCAGCGCTGGTAGAGCGCGGCGGCCCCGTCATGGTCGCCGCCCTCCTCCGCCGCTTCGGCGTCGGCGAACAGCTCTTCCAGCGTGTCGTCGCCTTGCGCGGCCGCGCCGAGATCGAACAGCAACTGCCCGTCGAGCTCGCTCTGGCCGCCTTCGAGATAGATCGCGTCCGGCCGGCCATGCTGCGAGCCGACATTGAGCGACTTGGCGGTGAGCGAGGCGACCGGGCCGGAGCGGTGCACGGAACGCGCGATGGCGCCCCACGTCGCCCCGCCGGCGACCAGCCCGGCATATTTGCGTGCCAGGATCAGGTCGCGGAAGGAATAGGGTTCCGCGTCGTGCTCGAAGGCATCGAACAGCGACAAAAGGTCAAGGTCGGCGCCGGAGAGCCGCGATTGCTCGATCAGCGATTGCCTGGAAAGGGACGCCTGCGGCGCCTTCATCAGCCCGAGCAGGCGCAGGAAACCGTTCTCGCTGATCAGCGTGCGCCCGGCGGCGCGTTCGGCAGCGATGCGGCGCTCGATCCCGGCATCGCCGTTCCGGGTCAGCCCTGCCTTGGCAAGCAAAGTCCGGCCGAACACGATGTGCGTGGTGCGCCTGGTGATGCCGCGCCGGAGCTGGCCGTGCTGGCGTTCGACCTCGCGCGCGGCGAGCCGCAGCGGAAACGCCGCCAGTGCGCCGATCGTGCCGAAGACGGCGCCCGGGACCGAGACGGCTCGTGCCGTCATTTCTTGCTCTTGCCGACCGCCTTCAGCAGATTGGCCTTCAGCGGATTTTCAGGCGCACCGCCCGCTGCCGCCTTCTTGGCGGGCTTGGCAGGCGCCTCCTCGGCCTTGCTCTTCGACTTGGCCGGCGGCTTCGACTGCGACAGGCTCGCCTTCAGCGCATCCATCAGGTTGATGACATTGCCGCGCTCGGGTGCGGCCGCGATGATCGGCTTATGACCCTTGAGCTTCTCGCGGATCATCGCCATCAGCGCGATCTCGTAGCGGTCCTCGTAGTTCTTCGGGTCGAAGGTGGTTTCCTTCTGCTTGATCAGCGCTTCGGCGAGTTCCAGCATTTCCGGATCGGGCTTGCCGGCCGGGATGTTGCCGAAATACTCAGCCGTGCCGCGCACTTCGTTCGGGTTCCTCAACGTGCACACGAACATGCCGTTCTCGCGCGGGCCGATCGTCACCACCCGCTCGCGGCTGGACAGCACCAGCCGGGCGATCGCCAGCTTGCCGGATTTGCGCATCGCTTCGCGCAGCACCGCGAAGGTTTCCTCCGCCATTGCGCCATCGGGGGCCAGGTAATAGGGCGCGTCCTGATAGATCACATCGACCTCGCCTTCGTCGACGAAGGCCTCGATGTTCATCGTATGGTTGGACTCGATGCGCACCGCGTCGAGGTCGGCGTCATCGATGATGATGTACTGCTTGTCCTCATACTCGTAGCCCTTGACCAGATCGGCGCGCTCGACGAGCCCCAGTTCCGGGTCGACCGGCTTCATGTTGATGCGGTTGTGGGTCTTCTTGTGCAGCTGGTTGAACGAGATGCGTTCGCTGGCGCTGGTGGCGGGATAGAGCCGCACCGGACAGCTGACCAGACTGAGTTTGAGGTAACCTTTCCAACTTGCCCTGGGCGCCATGATACACTCCTACGCGGCCATGCACTGACAATATGTTGGAGCATGGGTCTTGTCCAAAAACCGGTTCCCACTTTTGGGGACCATGCTCCAAGCAGCGCTGTTCGTCCGCAGGACGAATAAGGCTGCGCAAATCCTACACCGGCCCCGCACGATACCGGCAAATCCTGACGAAATGTTTTAGGTCGCCGGCGGGGTCGGAGGTGAGGATAATTCAAAATGTAAGAAGCGTCGATGGCAGTCGACGGCAGGCGGGGTGCTTGCGATTAGGCGAATGTCTCGAAGCTTCGTCATCCTAGGGCGTAGCAAGGAGCGAAGCGACGCGGCGCAGACCCTAGGTGTTTGATCCCGAGCTTTAATGGTGCGATATTTTCTTCCGACTGGAAGGATGCGTTATGGGACAAGTTCTGCACGGC